>CAYUAP010000024.1:18846-21154 GCA_964442735.1 uncultured Planctomycetaceae bacterium
AGGCGAAAGCGTTCACAATTTTCCGCAATAATCCGTAATTCCGGATCGAGATGAAACGAGCAATAGGCCCCATAGGCGGACGCAACATTTGAATTACTGTTTACTACTTTTTCCATATCTACCTCCGTTGTTTTTTCCGGAAAACCAAAATAGGTCTCATTACATCCGGAGATAGCACAAAAAGCATATAGGACCTGTTGTAGTCGGACTTTAGGAATATACACACGATATTTATCTCTTGAATCCTTTGTTTAGACTAATTGAAATAATTCATAAACTGCTCTAATGAAGGAACATCCAAAGCAATGTCAGCAAGCCTGTCAATTTCAGCCAAATCCTTTAGTGCGGTAATTTTCGTCATGATATTATCTGGAAGTGGCCCCAATCGTTTGGTTAGTATATGAATGAGAGAGTCAATTTTTCCTTTAATTTCCCCTTCAATTTTTCCTTTAATTTCCCCTTTAATTTCCCCTCTAATTTTCCCTCTAATTTCCCCCTGTTCTTCACGAGAGTCGGCGTAGGCTTCGGCATCGAGGCGAAAGCGTTCACAATTTTCCGCAATAATCCGTAATTCCGGATCGAGATGAAACGAGCAATAGGCCCCATAGGCGGACGCAACATTTGAATTACTGTTTACTACTTTTTCCATATCTACCTCCGTTGTTTTTTCCGGAAAACCAAAATAGGTTAGCCAATTGGCGAGTTGGGGATGTACTTCGGCCAGCGCTTTGGCATTGATCTTTTTCGGTAACTGGAGAAAATGTATTCTTAAATGGTCTGTCAATAAAATCTCCGGTCTTTCATTGGAGCGAATACCGAAAGAAGTGTGTATTCTTTCTGAATGACTTGGGAATAACCCTCCCAATTTCTCAATATTTTGGAAATCGGTTAAGATAATACTGACAACCGGCTTCAAACCTTCGTATTTCTGTCCTTCAAGTAACTGGTGTGAATATAATCACGCCCAATAGTATAAACATCGTTCTATAAAAAATTTATGATTCCAGACCTGAAACTCTATATTGAACTTGCGGTGGTTTTCATCTTCGGCGAGAATATCGACGATTGTCTGTTTATCGTTCAAATAGGTTTTCGCGTCGAACGGATTCAATATGGAGAGTTGTCTGACCGGGGGTTCCCCTTTGTCTTCAAAAACCGAATTAATAAATGATAACAGGTTTGGTTCTGCGCCCGGACGTCCCAAGACATAATGAACAACCGGATCATGAATCGTCCGATATAATTTAACTCTATCGAAGGAAACAGGATTATCCTTAAATGATTTATGCGCGTTTATTCGACTCCAAGGCGTTTTTTCATTATCATTCAGCATTAGACAGATTCCATTTCTATATATTTATCTATGAAATGATTTTCATGGATGACAGGATTTCTCCTTCTCTAATATTGTTCTCCTATCAAGTGAAAAGTCAAGTCCATCTACCCTTCATTATACAATAAAAATAAAAATATTACATTTATTATGAAAAAATTGGTCCTGTTCAATGGATGGTGGTTAATATAGGTAAAACACAACAGTATTATGGTAATTTTAAAGGGATACGGACAGGATCATGGCATTCAGTCCTGAAAAACACAGAGCGAGACGTCTTCATTCCAGTCCTGTCTGACAAAAAGTATAATTTATTACAACAGCCTATGAACAGCAGGAAAGAGAATAGTTTCATTGAAGTCTGGTTATAACGATCTTTTTATTTATCTGTTGGAGTATCATTGAAATCATTGGAATCATTGGAATCATTGAGATCATTGGGATCATTGAGATATTTGTTATTACCGGATTCATTCCCGAGGGGTAATTAAGAGAAATCATCGGTTCGATCTTTATGTTGTCAGGAATCGTTCTCTTGCCGATCATAATCTCGCTAATGAATCGATTCGGTTCTAAATTTATCTCTATTTTAATAGTATACGGTTGAAAGGTACTTCCTTTTTCATATAGAATTATTTGAAACCATGGATTAGACGATAAACACACGGATTTTATCCACACAATACTGTACTTGGTATAACAATACTGTACTTGACATAACAATACTGTACTTGACACAATAATACCGTACTTGGTATAATAAATAATACAGTACTTGGTATAATAATACGGTGTCTGACAAATAATACGGTAATACATGCGGACAGGAACAGATTATTTTTAAAAGAGGATCAGTGAAAACCGTGTTTATCTATGGTTTCAAAAAACACCATGAATAAAAAATACCATGAATAAAAAATACCATGAATAAAAAATACCATGAATAAAAAATACCATGAATAAAAAACACCATGA
>CAYUAP010000024.1:21254-21321 GCA_964442735.1 uncultured Planctomycetaceae bacterium
TAAAAAACACCATGAATAAAAAACACCATGAATAAAAAACACCATGAATAAAAAATACCATGAATAA
>CAYUAP010000024.1:21421-45598 GCA_964442735.1 uncultured Planctomycetaceae bacterium
AAAATACCTTGAATAAAAAATACCTTGAATAAAAAATACCTTGAATAAAAAATACCTTGAATAAAAAATACTGAGAATAGAAATAAAATGCGAATCCAGGTCGGTTGCATTGGGACATGAATCATCATAAAAAATCCGGGAATCACGACGACTTTTATGCCGAGGTGTAAAAAGGAATAACTGGTATCGAGGCGAAGATAAAATGAATATACCACAAATCAAACAACAATCGGTGGATTTATACAAGATGGTGCTATCGTCCAAAAAGAAAATGTAAAACGTCGATGTACGGTTTTACGAATATGGGAGTTATTTCAGGGAGAGGGACGTCTTCTCCCTGTTCCTTCACTTTATATACATGTAACAGGGAGAATAAATAGCATGAATCAATCACAAATATATGATGAACTTCAGGTGTATATTGACGAGTCAGGCAATTTAAATCAACCGGGCAAGGAGGAAATATTACTTGTTGGTGGTATTCTTGTCTGGAGACTTAAAGATACCGACAAATCATTTAAGAAATACAAGGATATCGACAGTTTGCTAAAAAAATGTCTTGAAGAGGCATTGGTCGAAACCTATCATTGCAAGGACTATTCCTATTTACATTATTACGACAAGGATTGTCGGGCAATAGAAAAGAAAGTCAAAGAAGTCGCCTGGGATAAAAAGAACGAATTCCTTCTTAACTTGAGTTTGCGTCTCGATGAATGTATTGAAGATATTGGAAAGAACGAACTATTTGAGATAAACGGATTTTTTGTTCTTCACAAAGAGGATATGAACTTGCAGAGTTCCAGTCTTGTTTCGGAAGAGAGTATGGACAATCGCTATCTTTCGATGCTCAAGTTTGGTCTTGAGCATCTACTCTTTGTCTGTGAAAAAACTCGCAGCAGGCTGACAAAAAATGCGAGGGTATCCATTCAGGTGGCCAATCGTAGAACAGAAAGTCATTACAACACCCAACAACAAGCAGAGAGCGATAAAAAGCTTTATAAAAGTAAAGGGTACAAGCCCGAATTGTCCAATACGACCATTACGGTATCTTCCATTCTGTCCAAAGAAGGGTTAGGTGTAATGTTGAGTGATATCAGTAAACGCTGGCACTCAATGCTTGAACTTGAGCCTGGAGAACTCTCGTCGATCTCTTACGGCAACAAAATGTTAAGTGATGCCGGTTATTATCTGGCGGACCTGTTTCTCGGACAAAAACGGAACGCCATTAAATGGGATAAATCCAATGATTGCATATTACCCGAATATACATCCATTTCCTATGAATCTGCAAGTGATGAACTTGCCAAATGCGTTAATGCTCCCAATATTACGACATTTATCGATTTACTATGGAGACGTCCCGACCTGGTGTGTACTGATATTTTTAAGGAATTTAAATCAGGAATCGCTCCGAAACTGACCATAGATGATATTTGTCCGTTACTGGAAAAAGTCAAAAAGGAGGTCGATTCCGTGAAGCCGGATGATCTGTTCCTCCATACACAAAGTATAATGACAAACTTCCAGGATCTTGTCCAATACAATCCTGAACTTGATTGCAACGAAACGTGGAAACTGACCGATTGGATCGAATTGTCCCAAGCTAACCATTTGGGCAATATCGAATATGCGAATGACATCTGGAAACGGTACGTAGAACACAAAAAAGCCGGTTTCGGCTTCGAAAATCGCGAACTGGAACTCGACTTCGATACGGAAATGACGCTTCGACGTGTGGTCAATTTGATGGACAGGTTTCGATATACAGAGGCGAAACAATTAACACATGAACTTTGCGAGAAACAGGAATATGTTTATAATGTATTTAAAGAGCAAGATACACAGCAAATACAATACCGTCCAGATCTTGGCCGTTGTTACAGTACCTTGGGTCAGATTAAAGCATTTATGGCTCGTACCGAAACAGATTATCTGGAGGCAGTTAAGTTGTTTAAACAGACATTACAGTTTTACGATCCCAAAAATGATAAACAGGGCGATATAGTTCGTACCTGGATATACATTGGTCATGTCGCCTGTGATTTGCAGTGGCACGGAATGAACTCCGCAAGGGAATTATGGAATGAAATTTGCAGTAAACTCCAACTTTCATTACATAATGAAAATGACTGGACGTTCCTGAAAACAGATATCGACCACCGTTACTATCTGGCCCTGCAAATGAAAGCTATATTACTCTTTGATGACATTGCAATAATACCGCCCTTTATAAAGGCATGGAATAACCCGGATAACATTATCGCAAACGTTATCGATAAAGAGAAAAATTCGCCAAAAGCCTTGATACATCCATTTGGATTTATTTTGCAAACACTCGCCATGTTATACGCCAGACTGTATAGGGAAGAACCCACGGACGAGAACTGGAAAAAAACGATTGAAACCTATGATGTTGCCATTAATGTTATCAAGGCGCAAAAAACCAAACTCTTCGATTTTCTGGCTCTGATCACAGAAATGCGTCAATCTCTCTTCAAGATTGAAACGCATGATAACGAGGAGGAACGAGAACATCTCCATGATATATATCTTGATGTGAAGGCGTTACTCTGCTGCGACTTTGGCGAAGGTGCATGGGAAGAAAATACAGAGGGTGAAGACTCCGGTTACTTCGGCTCTCATATACGGAAAAACGATCCTGTCACGAAAAACGCACAGCAGATTATCGATATGATTCAATTCAATTACTGGTAACAGCAGTTGTGTTACGCCTTCATCCACGACTGGATGGTGATGGATGTTTGAAAACGCGTTTTGAAAACGCATTTTGAAAACGCATTTTGAAGACGTATTTTGAAGACGTATTTTGAAGACGTATTTTGAAGACGTATTATAGATATTCATGTTTGAAACAACATCGTGAATAATTACTTTCAAAACAGGCGAGACGCCTGTTTTGGAGGATGCGGACGAGACCTGCCTGCCGTCAGGCATGGCGTTCGCGCTCCCAGGAAATGCCAGATTTATAACGTCCTAAAGTATAGATAAAAATGTTTAGCTTGTTATTGTAAAATATTGTATTTTACGGCAGACTATCTCTGTTTATCCGTGATATCCGTGGTTCCAAAATCGTCCGTGAATGGTGACCCTGTTTTTATCAACAACCAACGAACGGGAAGGTATTTTTCGGAACACTCTTATGTCATAAATTACTTTCAGTGCTCTTTCAATTCCATCAATTTCATTAATTTTACCAAGGAGATCGGCTTCATTAAAATCCCGTTAAAGTTATGAACGTCAAAAGATTTTTCCGCTTCCACGTCGGCAGTAATGGCAAAAATCCGAATAGAATCGAATTTTTTATTCGCCCGTATATTGTTGGACAGATCAACACCGTTCATATCAGGCATCCACAAATCGGTCAATACCAAATCGAACTCCTGTTTAGCCAACTTGTCCAGAGCCTCATTTCCGTTTTTAGCAGTATCGACGTGTGTCAGTCCGATTTTTCGGCACATTGCGGCCATAACCTTTAAATTCATGGATATATCGTCAACCAGTAATACACGTAACGACGAATCGACAATAATTTGCTCGGATACACTTTCATGATTAACTTCGTCCACAGAGTCCAGGAACGGAATTTCATCGATTTCCACCGTAAAAATCGATCCCTTCCCGGAGGAACTTTCTATCGTAATTTTTCCATTCATCTTTTCCAGCATCGTACGAATGATCGCCAGGCCCAATCCGGATCCGTTATTGCCAACTCTTGTACCACGTAATGTTTCCGATTGTACAAACGGTTGGAATATTCTCTCTTGATCCACTTTGGCAATACCACATCCGGTATCTTCCACCGAAAAGCGGAGCGTTCCTTTTTTATCCGAACCGGACAGGAATTCACTACGGATCGTGATCATACCCTGTTCCGTAAACTTGATGGCGTTTCCGACCAGATTAAAGAGTATCTGCCGCAGACGCTGTTTATCCGATTGCAAAATGGGCATCGGCTTGATGTCCCTGCACAGTGAAATCTTTTTCTCCATTACTTTTACTTTGAAGATATTTTCAATCTCTTTGATCAAAGCGGGAAAGTCGATCGCTTCCCGAACGAAATTCATCTGTCCGGCTTCCAGTCTGGAAAGATCGAGTACATCGTTGAGCAGTAATAAAAGAGCGTTACCCGCCGTAGCAATATCGTTCAGATATTCCAACTGCTCATTGGCCGGTATATTTCCGTCTTTCAGTAGTTCGGAAAATCCGATAACGGAATTCAAGGGAGTACGTATCTCGTGACTCATCGTCGCAAGGAAGTTGCTTTTCGCCACGGCCGCAGACCGGGCATCCGTCAGGGCCTGTTTCAATTGCAAATCAGACTGTTTGCGAATCAACAGCAGTTCCACAATGTGCGCGGCAGAACGCAAAAAGATCCACTGATTGTCGGTAAACGGCTGGGCTTTTGTCTTTTCATAGTCTATTTCAACTTCCCCCCACAATTTTCCACCTATAAAAATACCGGCCATAAAGACCGACTTGGAATCGTACTCGTGCCGTAACTCCCGCATAAGTGGAAACATGTCCAACTGCCGTTCATCATCAAGATCGTCCAGAATTACAAGTTCACCACACTCCAGTTTTTTTATAATCTCCCATTCCGGATTGATCTCCTGACTGGTTTGGCGCGCCAGACGCGGCCCGTCTTTCGGAGTGTAATATTCGGTAAATACCTGCGCCGAATGTTCTTCCCTATTTATTTGAACGATTTTACACCAGGAGGCCTCCATGTATTCCGCAACGATCTTCAGAACTTCCCGCGGGGCTTCAATATCGGAGGCTGGATTGAACAGGATCTCCAGACAACGATGCAGATGCTGTTCGTTGAGCAGTTTTCCCTGGGGATCCGTTATATCGGACAAAATACCAACAATCAAACGGCCTCCAAACTCGGAAGTCTCCAGCGTTTTCCGAATCGCATAAAACCGCCGCTTGCCAAACCAGTTAGTACGCACTTCAACGGAAAAAGGTCCTTTTTCGCCAGCCAACAGACGTAGATATGTCTCGTTGCACTTCGAAAGATAATCCGGATGAACCCATTCGGAATAGGGAATAAATTGGCCATTGCGTTGCGGCCAGAATCGACTCAACTGGCGCGATCCGGATATTTTTTGCTGATCAATATCGTAGACGAAGGCTGTCGACTGTCCAATCTCGGCAGCCAGTTCCAGTCGGGTTAGCGATTCGCGGAGCCTGTATTCCATATTGCTGCGGGCAATCATCATTTCCAGGAGATGCGCAAAAGAGCACAAGAAAACCTCGTACAGGCTACCATATTGTTGGTGCGGAGATTGATACGCAATAACAAGTTCCCCCCACAAAACACCCTTTTGATAAATACCGACCAGAGACACCGCCTTGATTCCCAGTTTTCGATGCAGTTTCTTTATCACCTCGCAATCCGACATCTTCGATGGAAGATCCAAATCGGGACAGTGGATCGTTCCCTCGTGGTGAAGCAGCATTTGCTGACCACACCATTCGGGCTCGAAATGAATATCCTCCTGTTCCGTCCAAACAGGAGGAATGTTGGGGGCACGACATTCGGAGAACAACTCCATATCCAGCGTTTCTTCATTCTTTCGTTTCAGTACACAACAGAAAACCGCCTCGTTGCACTCGGACAGAATTTTCAGTGTGGTACCAATCCCCGTCTGGATATCCGGCGAGGAGAAGAAGACCTCCAGCACCTGCGTTCGGGCATGTTCCATTTGCAGGAGGAGCATCTGCTCGGTAATGTCCATGGACACTCCAAGCAGTAATTTCTTTCCACCGGGACCAATACAGGTGGTTTTTATGGTTTGCATCTGAAATTCCTGCCCGTGAACGTCGGCAACGGTCTCCTGAAATTGCTGAATAGTCCCACTCTTGACAATATCATTGTCACAATGTTCAAACCAAGTACTGTCTTTCACTCGCGGGAAAAGTTCCCGATCGGTTTTCCCGATCAGTTCCAAGGTCGTTTTTCCGACAAAATTTGCAAATTTTTTGTTGGCCATCACGTAATGGAAATTGTCGTCCACGTTTTTGGCAAAGAGATGTACGGGAAGTGTATCTCCGATCAATCCCCACATCTGCTGTGTCTGCGTCAGTAGATTTTCCTGTTCAACGTATTCGGTTATTTCCTGCATAACGCCGATCAGTGCCACGTCGGAATGGGATGCAAGACGCAGGAAACAGCGGAAAGTACGAACCACTCCGGCATGATAGGAACGGAATATATTGGACGCATCCACGATCTTTCCGAGACAGACATCCTCCGTATATTGTTTCAGCCCCTCAATGTCCTCGGCTAAGACCCATTCTTCAAATGGAGCCAGTTTTCCGTCTTTCACCGGAATGAACTTTTCCAACGGGGTAACACCGGAAATGGTCCGGTCCACCGTATTGAAACAGAACACAATAACACGGGACATATCGGTGGCAATTCGGAAACTCTCGTTCATCTCCCGGATTCGGTCGCGCTTGTTGTATTCGTCGGTCACATCGCGGAATACCAGAATCGTACCATGGATACTATTGTCCGGGCCGGGAATCGGCGAGGCACAGTCGGCAATATGCCGTCGGGTTCCGTCGAGCGCGATTAGATCGGTGTGGTTGGCGAGTTCGACCGTTTCCCCAGTGGCCAGTACACGCCGTACCGGCGAGGAGACCTGCTCCCCCGTCTCGTAATTGACGATATTGAAACAGTCTTCGTGTTTTTTTCCGTATGCTTCCGCTTCCGTGATACCGCAGAACATTTCCGCCGCCGGATTCATTAAAGTGATACACCCCTGTGCATCAGTTCCAATGACCCCGTCTCCTATACTCTTCAAATTCAACCGCATTCGGGTCGCCAACTCAACCGCCTCCGCCCGCGCATCGTGAAGTGCCGTCGTGTCCTGCGAAATCCAGACCACCGTCTCGCGCCCGAAAATCGAGGCGGGCAACAGTGACGTAGCCGCCGAACGCTTCTCCGATCCGTATACGTAATCGACCTGTGCGGAACCGCTCTTGAACGCCTCGTCTACGCACTTTTTCATGATGGCAGTGGTATCGGGACCAGCCAGTTCGGAAATGGTTCGACGGGGAATGTTCTTCAGATCGGGGGTATTGAGCAGTAGGAGCTTGCCATTCCGGTCCGCAACAAAGAAGCGCAACGGTAATTTTTTCAAAATCTTCGCGTTCCGGTACAATTTTCGACGGGCGAGTAGTATATATCCGAAACTGGAAATGACAAATATCAATATACTCAACATAACAACGACCGCCATTCTCGGATATTGCCTGATCACATCGGCGAGGGAAGATTTTTGCGGTGTATTTAATTCGTAATTGGCGAAACTGTCCTGAATATCATCCGGAGAAAGCATTGCCGTTGCATGATTGAGCAGCGCAAAGAGTTCCCGGGGAGCTTTACGGTTGACCGCCAAGGCATACTCCATTCGTAAATAGGGAATCAGGCGGGAAGAAAGCGTCTCGGATAAATCAATACGAATAATTTCATTACAAGTTCGGGTATAGAGATACGCACTGTCCACACTTCCGTTTTTTACCGCTTCCACAACTGCGTCAATCGACGGAAAATAAATGACATTTTCCGGGGCAAGTCCGTTTTTGAGGAGCATATAGGATAAATTGGAGCCTGTGAGAAGGGCGATTTTCCCGGAATGATGTATTCTGTTTTTACGTTGCAGAATCGAAATAGGGGTTGAAAGATAGGTGTTACAAAGCAAAAAACCATCTGTTTCGGCTTGCGAGAAATCGTATCTCGCATCCAGAATAATATCGAATTGTCCTTTTTTTTTCAGTTCAAGATACTCTTCATGCGTTCGGCAGGGAATGATTCTGATTTCAATACCACTGTTTGCTATGAGTTTGCGTATCACCCCATATTGAATTCCACTCAATTTCCCCTTCTTGAGAAAAACAAGTGGAGACCGGTCGGGATCAATCAGAGCACTAAAAGTGGTTCCATTGCGCTTCGCGTTTTCAGCGAACCGTTCCGCCCGATCTTCAACGATCACCGGAAACTGGGTGGAATAATAGCGCAGAGACAATTGGGAATGAAGAAGTGGATTGTCATGAAGTACTTCGGTTTGCGCACAATCCAGTTCCGCAAGTAGTTTCGGATTGTTTTTACTGACCATGAAAAAAACGGATTCCGGTTCAATACGCGTCAATAACCATTCGTTGTGCATTCGCCGAAAATTAATGGAAACCAAAGCGTCAATTTTACCCGTCTGCAATGCCTCGCTCGCTTCCGCATCGGAATCAAAAAGAATTTGTGTATATTGAATATTCTGGGATTTCGCCCATACATTAAATGTTTCATTGATCTGATTACCGCGCACCATACCAATATGAATACCAGCCCAGGCCGCGTAATTGTCTGGATAGTAACGGGAATTACCGGCTTTTACGGTGATATTGACAAAGGAGGTTCCGATCGGATTCTCGGAAAAAGCGAATTTCCGTTCCCGTTCCGGGGTTTTGTTCACACAAGAGAGCAGATCAATTTCTCCCCGCTCAAGCATGGCCAATAGTTCCACCCAACTCTTGTCATAACCTATATATTCACATTTCCAGTCGGCCCGGCCCGCGATACGCTGCAAATATTCATAGCCGTAGCCGGAACGCCCTCCATCCGGAAACTGTTCATGATAGCCCGACAACGCGCCATAGCCGACGCGAACTGTTCGTCCAGATGATTCCGCAGAAAAAACCTCCAAACCGACAAATATACTCAAAAAAAGACATAGCATACAGCGGCAAAATTTTTTGTTCTTGAAGACTCCTGCTTTGGTATTTGTTTTTTTCATTGTAAAACCATTCATACATTATTCATTCAACTCAAAAAGAGAACAAAAATCCTGTATCAAACTCCTGTATCAAACTTCGCGACGTTTAAGCATAAAAACGTAACCGTCCACGGCGATTTTGCCAATTCACAAAAAAGACCCTCGTTCCCATCTAATAATAGTGTAACAGGAACTCCCCATGGCGTCAATGATTTTTATTATAAATTTTTCACTGAAGGAATAAAATATCGAAATATTATCGATTAGTCGGCCGAAATCTGTTAATTTGGAATATTCGAAATATTCGGAATATATAAAGCATAATTTTCATTCTGGTTATTTATTATAACAGAATCCAAGGGGTATAGCCCCAATTCTATATTACTCTACTCAAAAACCAGTTCTTTTTTAAACCATTGATGAACACAGATGAACACAGATTGTTTTTCTTGTAATCATAATGAAACAGAGCATATTCCTGATAAACCAGTTGACTCCTGTATTGGAAAATATACAATTGAATTGTAACTTTCATCGTAACCGTTCACAGATATAAAGTGAAACCACGAATAACACTGATTTTCACGGATAGTTTTTTGGCAAACAAACTATTTTATGATATAATTATTTATTATAATAGATAAAAATGTTTCATTTGTTATTGTAAAATATTGTATTTAACGGCAGACTCGCTCTGTTTATCCGTGATATTCGTAGTTCCAAAATCGTTCGTGAATGGTTACTGTATTAGAAATAATATTTATGCTCCATTATTATAAAAATAATTTCTATTATAATATATCGTCTATTATATAATATCGTCTTCAAAATACCCTCTACCGTCATGCCATAAATGAAGACGTAACAAGAACCAAGGGATGTAGCCCCAATTCTATATTACTCTGCTCAAAAACCAGTTCTTTTTTAAACCATTGATGAACACCGATGAACACAGATTGTTTTTCTTGTAATCATAATGAAGCAGAGCATATTCCTGATAAACCAGTTGACTCCTGTATTGGAAAATATACAATTGAATTGTAACTTTCATCGTAATCGTTCACGGACATAAAGTGAAACCACGGACATAAAGTGAAACCACAGATAAAACTGATTTTCACGGATAGTTTTTTGGCAAACAAACTATTTTATGATATAATTATTTATTATAATAGATAAAAATGTTTCATTTATTATTGTAAAATATTGTATTTTACGGCAGACTCTCTCTGTTTATCCGTGATATTCGTAGTTCCAAAATCGTTCGTGAATGGTTACCTTTCATCAATATACAGGAATATTCCATGAAACATAAAATAATAAAAAATAATATTAAGATCTTCATAATGACATTTCTTTTTTTAATATCGGTCGGCAGTCCGTTCTATAGTAAAGAAGATAACGTTAGCATGGAACCAAACGCCTTTCGTCAGAGTCGTGAAGCACAGATCGTTCACTATCTTGATTCCGAATTATCAAATGTAGATATAGAAACAGGTATACCATGGGGAATTCATGACTCGCCCAAGGGATATCATTCGAATTTTGAGTCAGGGACCCGAGTTCGTTCGACCCGTTCGGGTATGAATCGCGCGATGTATCTTCTGGCTAGTCCCCGAATAACAGATCAAGAGTCAGGACGAAAACTGCTTAAACTCCTCCTCTCCCTCCAAGATACAGAACCGACAAGTCCAACATTCGGCGTCTGGCCCTGGTACTATGAAGAACCACTCGCAAAAATGGCAGCGGTTGACTATAATTGGGCCGATTTTCAAGGGAGCGCCCTTGTCGTTATATTGAGTGATAATGTCGATCGATTGGATCCGGATCTTCAAAGCAAGACAAGAAACGCACTCGAATACGCCGTTCAAGCAATAATCAAGAGAAATGTCCAGCCGGGATATACCAATATCGCCATGAAAGGAGCGGTCGTCGCCGCAGCCGCCGGAGAAATTCTTCATCGTCCCGATTTTTTAGACTACGGTCGTATGCGTATTAAAAGGAATTGGACACATTTTCTCGTCACACATTCCTTCACCGAATATAATAGTCCCACCTATCAGATCGTTGTTCTTCACGAAATGGAAGCAATGCTCCAATATGTCAGAGATTCCGAATGCCGCGAAACCGCAAAATCAATTTTACAAGAAGTCTGGCGCGGTATTTCAGAACATTATCATGTAACAACCAGTCAATGGGGCGGCCCCCACTTCCGTGCCTATTCGGATCTGCTGTTCGACTCCATTCGCGACGAAATTCTAGCCCGCGTCGGAAACACAAACGATATTATAATCCCTAATAGTCCATTGACTCAACCTGTCCCCTGTCCGGAAGAATTTCGTACTTTATTTACCCTTCCCGTTACGAATCCCGTTGAACGAAAAGCCCAATTGGTCAATCGAGATCAATATAGAAATGTCAATGGTGTCCTCTGGATGAATTCCGAGGTCTGTTTGGGAACGGCTAGCTATCATACGTTCTGGATGCAAACCCATGGTCTCATCGGCTATTTAAATGGTCCAGATAATCAACCGGGCTGTATCAAACTTGTTTTCGAACATAATGGACAGGAGTGCGCGGCAGCTTGTGCCCATCATTTACAGAAGAAAAATCGAATATTGTCCGCGTTCGGACTTCTTCATAATCGCGGTTCCATGCACCCCACCTTCGATCGACCCAAAGACGCCGTTTTTAAGGCCCATAGTTTTAAAATCATCTATCGACTCGAAGGAACCCAAGCACAAGCCCGCCAACTCAATAGAACTCGTTTTGAATTGACCCTGGGGAATCATCGTATAATCATTCATACGTGTCCGGACAGTCGCTTCGATGGACATCCACTATCCTGGCAGGTCAATAACCAAAAGAATTGTGCGGAAATTATTGGCGTGTGCTATGAAGGAAAAGAAAAATCGTTCGACTTCAAGAAGATGGAAACGCCAATAGCAACAGCCCTGGAACTACTTTCCCCTGAAGAACTTCCGTCTGATTCTCCTATAGAACTTCGGGAAAGTCGCCAAACCGATCCCGTAATCAAACGATTTTATGAAGTCTGTTGGGATACAGTTTGTGATGCAACAGAGTTTCTGATCGCCCCACTTTCCTCGACTACAGATTAAACGACAGAAGTTACCATTCACAAACTATTTTGGGTAACCATTCACGAACTATTTTGAAACCATGGATATCACGGATAAACACAGATAGTCTGCCGTAAAATACAATTTTTTATAATAACAAACTAAACATTTTTATCTGTTATAATAAATAATTTTGTCATAATAAATTTTGTTTATCAAAAAACTATCCGTGAAAATCAGTGTTATCCGTGGTTTCACTTTATATCCGTGGTTTTACTTTCTATCCGTGAACGGTTACCGTTTTTCAACCTCCTCCACTCCCGATATCGAATGTTGCGGGCGCATATCTCTCCGTTTTTCCACACCAAGGACAAGTGAGCATTTGAGCCTCGTTTACAATCGGGGTACAACAGAAGATTTTTCCACAATTACAATAGGATATACAAATATTTCCACAATACGGACAAGGCGGAAAACCATTCATCTGTTCAGTTGAAATGACCACACTATTATCGTTTTCCGTAAAATCGAAATCGTCCATAGGATAGGCACAAACCGGATCATACACACAAGACTGTCCGGAAGCAGTTTTTTTATCGGTTTTCACATATTTTGCGGCATAGAATTTTTTACTTTTCGCACAGCGTATATGAAGAAAAAGGTATTTTCCCGGAATAACTTGCGGAATAGGCGTCTCCTCCGTCACCACAATCATCTCCGCCGATTGCGGAAATTTTTCCAAATTCACTTTTCCTTCGCGCCCATTATCAATTGCCTGACTTGCCGAGGAAACAGAATCACTAACCCATTTGAAAAATTGTGATAAATTCTGTTCCGAAGTGTCCTTGGAATAAATCACATTTTCCGAAATACGTCCTAGATTCTGTATATTAACATCCTGTCCCAATCCGATTATAACGGTTTGTATATGCCTGTTATACAAAAGACTATCCGCTTGTTTGTGCCAGTTATCCGTAGGATCACCATCAGTCATAATAAAAACAATGGGCTTGTAATCCCCCCTTTGCTCTAAAGTCGTTTTAACAACTTCCCTGCTAATACAGGAATTGAGAAGATCAATACCGGCCCCCATGGCCGTTCCAGACCCGAGAACCAATTTCGGCATCTGAAAACTACATAATTCCGTTAGAGGTAAAATCTGTTTTGCTCGGGAAGCAAAAGTAATAACGCTGATATAGGCCATTTCCAAGGCAGCCGGATCTCGTCTCAAGGTGCTTAAAAGTGATTGAATCCCTTTTTCCATCAAGGCAAGTGCTTCTCCAGCCATCGACTCCGAACAATCCAATAAAAAATAAACAGGAAGCCTTCTCATAAAATCAAATCCTTTCTATTTGTATTTGTATATCTATCTATATTTACCAGTACTAACAATAATTATCAGTACCAACAATATATCAGAATCAATAATAATTATCACCCGGAAGATCGATTGATATCGAACGACCCAGCCTCCCCAAAAGCCAATTTATTTCCACAGGAAGGACATATGATAAAACGTGGCGGCGGGTCTGGAAAACATAAATTGGTTTGACAGTTTCCACATTGTCCCCAACCTTCATTGTGACAATAGGGACAAGGCGTAACACCCAAAATGAGGTCGGAAGAAATAGGAGGAGTCGTTGGACTCCCTTCATTAAAGAACGAATTTGGTAACGGATATGCTTCCACCGGAATATATCCGCTCAATTGATCAAAAAAGACAAAACGTGTCATGTACTTTTTCTTCGTGGACGAACAAACCGAATGAATAAAAACCTGAAGTGGGAAATCAGGACATTCGGGCATGTTATCGTCATTGACCACACAGAATCCGGTCGGCAAAGGAACCTTTTGTATTGTCGCCTCATTGCCGTAACCCTGACTGACCGATTGAACACTAGCACTCATCCAGATAAAAAATTTTGCGAATTTCTCCGGAGACATCTCGTCTAAATAATAGGTAATATCGGAAATTTTACGAAGGACTTCAAAATCGACTTCGTTTCCACAACCTACACCATAGATATTCGCGGGCTTCGGACTGGTGGTCCTTAGTTTCTCCAACGGTTCCGTAAACGAATCAGTCGGCTGCCCATCCGTTAGAATAAAGACCAATGGACGATAATTTGATTTTTCTCCCTGACTCCTTCCTATTTTGGAATCCCTCTGAATTTGTTGAAGCAGAAGTTGAAGAGCAAGTCCGAGTGAAGTTCCCGGCTTTATTTGAATTTCAGGTAAATGAAAATTACAGATTTCCGTTAAAGGAACGAGAACCCGGGCAATAGAATCAAAAGTAATCACCGATAACCAAACGGTCTCCAAGGCATAGGGATTACATTTGAGTTCTTTAATCATCACCTCAATTCCACGATTAATCGCTTCAATAGGAGGCCCAACCATAGATTCCGAAGAATCAATCAATAAATAAACGGGTAATATACGCATTTTAGGATCCTTTAGCAATTTGAACATGCGCAAGTCGCCCTGTTGGTCCACAGGAAAACAACAGTTGCAACCCATTCGTTAATTCGACCTGCGTCCCGGGAACAACCATCTCTCCCGTCGTCATGTTCTTCATGGAGTCCAACGTTAGATTGACCAGAACCCAACGTCCTTTATAAAATGAAAAATAGCCGACACGTTTGCAATCTTCCGGTTTCGTTTTTTCATTAGGGAAAATGTTACGGTCAACATGCCATTTATATAACGATTGACCGCTATAGACCATCAAACGATGATTGTCAGGACGAAAATCCCGACCATTATGCGTAGAATAGAGGTCTAACATGGGAAGAGTCCCCTTATAGGGAGTCCCACAATAAGGACATACCGGCCTGTTGGAATTGTCGAAGATGAACCATTTTTTTTCACAATCCACGTTGGAACAGGGCTGAATCATATCGGTCGTTTTAATAATGGCATCAACCCAACTATCGGCAGAGGGACGTTTGGAAGGATCATGAAGTCCATCTATAAACGCTTGATCGAACAGAGCTTTCAAATAGATTCCGGATGTTGTATAGGGTATTTTATTGATATCAACCCATGGAAGACAAACCTTGTCGTTTGCAATCAACTTTGGACGATTACTGGTATCGTTCGCATTCTCAATAAAAAGAGCCTTCTCCCCCATCTCCATTTGTTCTTGAATGGCATCGTCCATATCATATACTTTTCCACCACGTAACGGATGACGATGAAACAGATACATATAAATTAAAACGGCCAAAGCGTGCTGATCCGTAACGCGAGACGGAAAAATACGATGGGGATCTTTGCGCGAAAGTTGAGTTGTTGCAATAACCTCCGGAGCAATAAAATCAGGAGTCCCCAAGACATCGGGAGGAAACAGGCCGGGAACAACAAGCCCGTCAATATCAATAATACAGGCGTTTCCCCCCATGGGATCGACCAGACAATTTTTGTAGGACAAGTCACTGTGCGCCAGTCCAGCAGCATGAAGTCGGTGAACAGCCCGACTCAAAATCAGACAAATACGTAAATAATTTATTAACGACCCCTTCTCTTCTTTAGGAACGTAACGATTATAATTTTTTGCCGAGGCAAACCATTTACCTTCTTTTTCGGCCCCGGATGGAGCTCCATACTTAAAGAAAAAATGATTCTGATAGGCAGGAACAACAATACCAGTCTTTCCATCGTAATTGACAATTCGTTCCGGCCAGCAAAGACACTTCTTCCAGTAATCGCCCCCCTCTTGCTGAAATATTCTTTCCCGATATTTACCGACAATATTTTCAATTCGCTCCAGACCTGCATTATCCAGTTTATTCCGAAAAAAGGCAACAACATAACTCCTGTCCGGAGAAAAATAGACGTCTTTCATTCCCCCCTGTTTCGGATCTTTATAAATAAATTCGACGGGAGTTCCATCCTTGGCATTCGTTTTAACAACATCATTCATTACTATTCCCCTTTATGATTCTCGCTTTTGGCAGCAGGATTCGGACAATTATCATTCATTACGATTAAGAGAGTACGATCATCATGATTGCCCTTTACCTTGAAATCGAGACCATTAAGCAGAGCCTCCGCCTTCCGGGAAGGAATATTCTCCCCAAAAATATCTCCGAATTCCTCCGGCATCGTTTCGTTCCAGAATCTGTTCCAATAAACAGGCTCCAAAAAATCATGTTCCGCCGGAAAATAGGGATCAGTAATCCCATCAGACATTAAAAAGAGAGCCTTAAAATCATCGATAAAATGAAGCTGAACTCTTTTAGTAATCGCCTCCAGTTCAGTACTCTCTTCCTTCATGGTAAAGAATTTTGTTTGTCCCGCAAATTCCCCGGAATCAGGTTTTCCAAGAGGTAAAATTTGATTTTCCTCTCCGTTAGGACAGTAAAGAAGGAGACCTCCATCACCGACCCAGAATGACAGAAGAATCCATTTTCCCGCCAGATATTTTAATGCGGCAAAGAGAAACGTCGTATGATAGTCGCGTATTGTGGAGTTTTGTGATTTTGCCTCCTCCGCAATTCGACGATACGCCGCCAGAGCCGCACGTTGTATATATTTATCCAGGCATAACTCTTCCCGAATTATATCACACGTTTTTACTCGATTGGAAAAATCGGCTATCCGCGATTTCCAGAGATCGTCAAAATGTACCGCATTATCATAAAAATCTTTTGATATGGACTTAATAAATTCTTCACAAACAAGTTGGGATCCCCGACGAGAATAAATGGCCGACCCTGCACCATCAGCAACAGCGAAGTAATTCCATCCACTTTCACCGTCTATTTTCATAATGAAATGGTCATCACGAAATTTTCCAATATGGGCATGGGAGCGCCCCCGTTTACTGCCGGCAATGGCAATCTTCTTCGGAATAGGTGGAATATTTACAATAGCCGATTCATTAACATTTGGAATATAAAGCACAACTCCCTCGGATTCCTCGTTACTCTTTTGATAGAGTTCATTCGCGGGCGCAGAATGCTCCTCCCACATACTCCATGGATTCGGATTGATTCGCATGACACCTTCAAGTTGCGCCTCCTTTGTCGTCGTCTCCTTTATCAAATTGTTCTTCGGTGGTTTGGCACCGTTCGACAACGTTGTATAGGAAACAATAAAAAGAATAGTACCATCATAGTCAAGTTGAGGTTTTCCCTGAATAATTAGACGATTATTCGTCATTGAAAAATTCAGTCCGCATTTTTTAAAAAAAGAAAGGCTTGACCTTTGCTCCACCAGTTCAATGGATTTTGGACAATTTGGTACTGTCGGAAAAGAAATTTCTCCTCTATAATCTTCATCCACCTTCCCAACAGGAAGATTTACATTTTTGATATACTCCAAAATTTGTCGGTAATATTGCTCCGATATAGGAGAACATTTCAAATAGATCACAGGTCTATCCTTCTCAATCAGAGAAGATTCGGTCTTTTCTATACCCTCGCCGGACGCGTTATGATTCTTCGCTTTTTCTTTATTGTCGAGGATTGCATCTGTATTTCCAGAGATTATCTCTGTTATTTCAGAAAGATTCTCCAGTTTTTCTGATTCAGGAGACTTTTCTGATGTTGCAGATATTTCTGATGATATAGACCCTTTTGACGATGTATCTTTTTCTGACACTGTATCTTTTTCTGATATTATAGACTTTTCTGAACTATTCTTTATTTTCGGAACATTTTCCGGCCCGGTCGAACTTTCAGAAACATTTGTTTTTTCATTGTCTTTTTTATTATCATCATCTTTGTCCTTTACAAAAAATTCCTCTTTATTGTCGGACCGAGTATAATATTCAGAAGCTGTATTATTGTACTCTTCTTTTTTTTGTTTATCTTCCATTTTTAAAAACTTTCATTTATCGGTAGTTGACAGCTATAATACCTATTAGGGCAATTATAATATCTATTAGGACAATAAAGAGAAAATCCACTATTTTTAATATGACAGTGGACGATTCAGATCCGTGAAACAATAAAAGACTCTCTCCATTATCCACCCACAATTATCCATACACAATTATCCACCCACAATATCACAGGACCAGTTGTATTTTATCCGGAGGAGGGGGTAGTTCTCCTGTTTGTGTATTATCGGGAGATTGACTCTGTCGCTCCACAGTGGTGGAAACCCAAACCCAAAACTTCGCGAAAGTATTACTGTCCATAGTATCAAGGGCATAGACGTCCTTGGTGATTAATTTCAACGGGGCAACTTTTGCTTTTGGCCCTGCGGCACAACAAATAATACGCGCAAAACGATAACTCTTTATATACTCAACCATTCTGTTAAAAAGTTGAGTGTCTGAAGGACAACCATCCGTCATAATCACGGCAACGGGGAGCCAATCACCCTTTTTTTCCAGAGTTGTCTGGCACACCTCCTTGCTATATTGGTCACAAAGGAGCTGGAGTGCCGCTCCTGTATTGGTCGGAGAGGATTGAGGAACAGGAATTTCCGGAAGGAAAAATTCTCCCAACTCCGTTAACGGTACAAGTACTTTGACCTCTAAATTATAGGAAATAATACAGATGTAAACACTCTCCATCGCATAGGGATCTTTACGAAGACTGTTCAATAGAGCTTGTAGTCCAACTTTAACCGCTTCGATAGGTTCTCCCCGCATTGAACCAGAAGTATCCAACAGGATATAAATTGGCAGACGACGCATTCCATTTGGCCTTTCTTAATAAATCAAACTGTCAATAAATCAAACTGTCAATAAATCAAGCTGACAATAAATCAAACTGCAAATAAAATCAAGTAGTCGGAAGTGTAATTTCCGAAGGAGGAGGAGGCAGTTCACTCAAATCGCCACACAATTCCCCCTGCTCAATTTTTTTACTGCTGGTCGAAATACTGGAAGAAACCCATTTAAAAAATACCTTAATCGAGTCGGAATCGGTTGTATCAATAGAAACAACGTTCTCTGTTATTTTTTCAAGAACGGATTTATCAGCCTTGTCTCCAGCGGCACACGCGACGACAATTCCCCATTTATAACTGTGGAACGCTTCCAGTCCTTGTTTGATTTCGTCGGTAGGAATACCATCGGTCATAATAAAGACAATCGGTTTCCAATCACCTTTTTCCGCAGAAGAAGTTTTTTGAACTTCGTTTCGTGCACACTCGACAACCTTGCCCAAGACTTCCCCTAATGCGGTTCCTCCGCCTGCCGAAATAGTCGGAGGCTGAAACAAGGCCACTTCGGTCAATGGAACAACCTGTTTCGCTTCCGAAGAAAATGTGATTATACTAATATAGGCGGTCTCCAGTGCATACGGATCCTTGCGAAGGGCCGTGGAAAGTGTTTGTATTCCATTTTTAACCGCTTCAATAGGTTCACCCATCATGGAACCGGAAACATCCAAAAGAACATAGACAGGAAGCCTTCTCATAGAATCTAAATATCCTTTCAAAATCAATAAAACAATTCCAACCAACAGAATTTATACCAAATTGTTTAGGTGGTTGTTATTGTAAAAATATGGTTACCATTGTAAAACATTTTATGCCATAATGCATTTCTGATTAAAACATCCTCGTTTATACGTAAAATCAGAAGACAATCATTTTAAATTACACCGGTTACAAGGTTTAATATACACCAAAACGTCTTTTCTATCGAAAATTGCAAGCAGCATAAATATTCATCAAATCATGATTTTTATAGTATAATTAGTGAAAAACATGCTGTCAAGCATAATATTAAAATAAATTTATATTTTCTGAAGGATATGAACGTTACAGCTCGTCACAGGTTTCGTCACTGGGATTATCACTGATATTGTAATTGCCCCCGGAATAGCAGCAGACGCGTCCGCCTGTAAAACCCCTTCCCAGAAAGAAGAGAGGCAATACCCATCAGAAAGATGGTAACCGTTCACGGATATAAAGTAAAACCACGAATATAAAGTAAAACCACGGATAATACTGATTTTCACGGATAGTTTTTTGGCAAACAAACTTTTTTATGATAAAATTATTTATTATAATAGATAAAAATGTTTCGTTTGTTATTGTAAAATATTGTATTTTACGACAGACTATCTCTGTTTATCCGTGATATCCGTGGTTTCAAAATCGTTCGTGAATGGTTACGAACGATGATTTTATCTTGGAACCGGAGTGGTATTCAGAAGACGTTCAATAATCGATTCCACCATTTCCCTCTGATTGTTCTGACCGAAACTTCGAGTAATAACCCGATGTGCCAAAACCTGAACGGCTAACGCTTTAATATCGTCCGGAATAACATAATCGCGTCCCTCCAAAAGCGCGAAGGCCTGAACGGCCCGCGACAAGGCAATTCCACCACGTGTACTGACACCGACAAACAACTCCGTACTGTTACGGGTTCCATCGATGATATCCAATATATAATGATATAATTCCTCGGAAATTCGAACCTGACGAACCTCGTTCTGTATTTCAAGGACCTCCTGTACCGATAAAACAGGAGCCAGATGGTCGATCGGCAGACCATTTTTATGTGCCTGTAAAACCTGGAGTTCCTCCTGACGTTGAGGATATCCAATGGAAATACGCATTAGAAATCGATCAAGTTGACTTTCAGGCAAGGGATACGTTCCTTCAAACTCAATGGGGTTCTCCGTAGCAATAACCATAAAAGGAGAAGGTAAACGACTCGTAACACCATCACAGGAGACTTGACGTTCACTCATAGCCTCAAGCATGGCACTCTGGGTTCGAGGCGTCGTTCGATTAATTTCATCGGCTAACAGGATGTTGGAAAAGACAGGCCCCGGTATGAACTCGAACTCCTGCTTCTTCGGATTATAAATATTCCCTCCGGTAATATCCGCCGGAATCAAGTCCGGTGTAAATTGTATTCGTTTGAAATCGGCCGATATGCTTCGAGCAATCGCACGCCCCAAAAGCGTTTTACCAACACCAGGAATATCTTCCAATAATAAATGTTCTCCGGCAAACAAGGTCACCAGGCAATATCGAATCACCTCCCTTTTTCCGAGTACGACCGAACCGATATTGTCCTCCAACCGTTTAATGGTTTCCTGTATTTGATTCGATGCCATTTCCACCTTTCGTTTGAATAAAAGTCAAGGACTTCTGCGAGAAGCGCCTGTCCACTCTCAACCCGTCTTTTGAAACCCTACATTTTCTATTCTATCAGAAATTATTGAAAAAGAAACTATTTTAAAAAATTTTCGATAAAATCATGAAATTTCTATTGCGGCAATCGCCAAAAATAATTACTATTCTCCTACGTTGATTGAAACACGAAAAAGTTTCTCTTATTCCGGTTTTTTTTATACCTTTATCGGAATGAAAAAAAACTTTTTCGCAAATTTTCGTCCTTTTTCCTACGAAAAGTTTAATATCGACGTTAATCGACAACGAATGGTCAACTATCCACCCCCCTCTCCTGGGCTGGAATACAATTCATTCGCAAACAGGGAAATTGGGTCTTTCCCTGTGCCGATTACAGGCTTTCCCGAGCCGCTGGGTTTTTAGGATGTATATTTTAAAATCATTATCGGATATTTAAGATACAGGTCATCAATAAAATCCCAGCGGCCCTTTTTAAAAATAAAAAAACGTACCCCAAAATCACAAAAATGTTAATGAATAACTTTTTATTAAACATATTCGTTTCGTTAATGTAATTATTAAATCTTTAATAAAAATTATAGCTCTTCTACAACCCTTACAAAACAAATATTTATAAAAAAAGAGAAGGAAAACAGGAAAATTTAAACGAAAAATCTTTACGAAACGAGCAAATCTGGGTAAGCTATATAGAGGTATGTTGGATTTTTTGTTTATGTAAAATAAATAGACATTAACAATGCGTTAAAATATAAGTACAAGAGGTCATCCCGTGTCCAAGCAATTGATTGCCAATAGTAATAGGAGCAGATGTAATGAATACGTCTCTCTCTTGATTTCAACACTAGTGTTTTGCTTGTTGTTGATTACATCAGAACAATTGTTGAGTCAGGAAACAAAACCCGCATCCCCCCCGCCCGCGGCTGCACCTGCGACTCCTGCCCCTGCGCCCGCTACTCCAGCGGCTGCACCTGCTACTCCTGCCCCTGCGCCCGCGACTCCGGCGGCGGCACCTGCGACTCCGGCGGCGGCGCCCGCGACTCCTGCGGCTGCACCCGCAACTCCGGCGGCGGCACCTGCTACTCCGGCGGCGGCGCCCGCTACTCCGGCGGCGGCACCTGCGACTCCGGCGGCGGCGCCCGCGACTCCTGCGGCTGCGCCTGCTGCTCCAGCGGCTGCGCCCGCGGCTCCGGCGGCTGCACCTGCTACTCCAACCCCGGAGGAACTCCAAAAGGCTAAAGATGCCGCAACGAAAAAATTAGTTGCCCCGGAAGCCGTTCCCGTTCCATCAAAAGAACCAGAAGCTGCCGCCGACCTAGCCAATAAAATGGATAAAGCCGTTAAAGAAGAACTAAAAGAAGGAACTAAAGAAAAGGAAGCAGATATCGTCGAAATCCCCGATTATGATCCGAAAAAGAGTTTTTCACGACTTCTTTACCCCCATATAGCCAGCCGGGTTGGCTTGACAGAACCACAAAAGAATCAGGTCAACACCCTAATGACGGAACGTGCCACGAAACTGGCGTCTGCAGACCGTAAAGATTGGGCAAAAATAGTTCTCGATAGTGAAACTGCGCTCAAAAATTTACTCAATCCGCAACAATTAGAGCGTTTCGAACATGGTCAACAGCAACGTAAAATCGTTCTCCGTTTTAAGAAGGAGAGCTGGAGTGACGTCCTACGCTGGTTTGCCGAGGAAGTCGGTCTTCAACTTGTTATGGATTCCCCACCGCCGGGAACACTCAATTATAGCGATAAAACGGAATATACACCAAAAGAAGCCCTCGATGTTCTCAATGGCGTTCTTCTGTTCAAGGGATATACGATCTTCCGTTATGGCGAAATGTTAATGGTACATAACTTCCACAATGGTCAGATTCCACTTCAATATCTTCCTAAAATACAGTTGGAAGATCTTCCCAATTTGGGTCGTTTCGATTATGCAGCCTTAACCATTCCACTTGAAATGCGGAATATAACGCATGTAATGGCGTCCATACGAACGTTCCAAGGTCCCTATTCCTACGTTCGCCGAATGTCAGGAAATTCAATACTGGTCATTGATTCGGCGTCGGCCCTCAAGGAGATCGCGTTAGTAGCCCTTGCTGTTTACAATCCGGGCGCTGTTTCGCCAACAACGCCCCCCCCTCCGGTTCCGGAATGGCGTAGTTATGACCTCAAGAATACCAAGGCAACAATCGTTAAAGAACAAGTGGCCATTTTCGCTCCAACGGCACAATCACTGGTTAATCCGGAATCAAGCCGAATCAGTTTTCTGGCCGTTCCATCGACTCTGGATGTCATTGGCGGTTTAATTGATCGTTTGGAAGCAGGCGCTGACCCAAGTCGAAATATATCGGTCGTCGTTTACTCCCTGGATAAACTCGTCAGTATGAATCCACTCGACCTCTGGGCACTTTCACGACGAATGGGTCCTAGCCAGATTAACTACTTCCGCCGTAATCTCGGTACGGAATTCGGAAACGAACTCGTAGCCTCCCTTCAAAAATTGGCCCCGGACGCTACACTAATCCTCAACGCGTCTTCCAAACAAATAATCGCCGTCGCCGCCAAAACCGACCATGAACGCTTCGCGGCCCTGTTCGAACAACTTAAAAAAGGACCAACCGCTGAAGAACAGCCCAGTATTAAAATCTATCAGTTCAATAGCCCTAAATTAAAACTGAATGCAACAGTTCAACAGACGATTCAACAATATCTGCCCGAAATTCAAATGACGTTCGATAATGAACGTAATACCCTCCTGGTTATTGGTAATACAAATGAACACACCATTATGGCTAAAACCATGGAGGAACTGGAAGCCAGTCTGCTCAAGACCGATAAAGATTATGTTCTGGTCGTCTATCCCATGACAACACGTCAACGAGCCCGATTCAATCAACTCTACGCGCAGTTGTCGTCCACTCCGGAATTACGGGGCGTAGTCATTTTGTCCGACCGCGTTCTCAATCAGTTGAGCGTTTGGGCCCTGCCAGCACAACAGGAAGCCGTTAAAAAAATTATCGATCAGATTATTTTAACTCAATATCAGGAATGGGAAGAAAAAGTCGGTAAAAAACCAGTTCCCTCCCCAATCCCCTCTGTAACTGAAGGCAAAGTAGCGCAACAGGCAGCACCGGCACCGGCTCCTGCCAAACCGGCGGAAACTCCGGCTCCTGCTCCCGCTCCGGCAAAACCGGCGGAAACTCCGGCTCCTGCTCCCG
>CAYUAP010000025.1:0-45417 GCA_964442735.1 uncultured Planctomycetaceae bacterium
ATTTTATGGCAGACTATCAGTGTTTATCCGTGATATCCGTGGTTCCAAAATCGTTTGTGAATGGTTACGATTTTTTTAAGAAGGATTCCTTGTACTTGAGCCGATCATGAAAATGGATTGATAATATTCGTGTCAATATTCTTGAGAGATACTTTATTTAAAAGTTTCCCTCAAGATACGATAAAGGCTCTCGATTTAGAGTCTCTGAAAGGGAGGTTATTCCTCTTTAAAATTCTTTTTTTCCAATGGGAAGAGTTCGTGGTGCGAGGTAATAGGCTTCCGGTGTAAATAGGGCAGAAGCCGCTTTTTGAAACGTTTCTTCGTAATTACTGTCAGAAGACTCAAGAATATCACTCAACGATGCGGATTTTTGATACCGAATAACTTCTACTTCGGATTCATTAAGTCCTTTTTCTTCGATCATTTTGCGAACGACGTCATCCATAAAGCAAATATCGTCTATTAGACCGAGTGATTTTGCCTGTTGCGCCGTATACACACGTCCATCGGCTATTTCTTCCAACTTTTTTTGTGGCATATCCTTTAAATTGGCACGTCCTTCTTTAACAACATCCAGAAACTGCCGATAGGATTCATCGACGAGTTCCTGCCATATTTTTCGTTCTTCCGGCAACATGGGCTTGGTCATATCGCCCATTCCCTTCATGGGACCACTCGTTATGGCATTGGAACTGAATCCGATTTTTTCACAGAGGCCCGCCGCGTTATACAAGGGGAAAATAACACCAATAGACCCGGTCAACGTTGACCGTTCCGCAAATATTTTATCGGCCGCCATTGAAATATAATATCCACCGCTGGTTGCCTGGCCTCCCATACTGACATAGATCGGAATTGATTTCTCTTTTTTCAATTCTTTGAGTAAATAATAGTAATAATCACTTCCAGCAACCGTCCCACCAGGTGTATTGACCCGAAGAATAATACCGACAATACGTTTATCTTCGGATGCCTGCCGAATGGCCCGGCGGACAAAACTATCTTCTCCCCCAAGAATGATTCCATCAACAGGTAAAATTGCAATTTTAGCCGAGGATTCCTTGGAACCAGCGATATGTTTTTCACCAATCAGATCCTTGCCGTTGCTATACATAATTGCGATTACAACAGCAATACATAAAAACATAAAGAATAAAAGAAAAATAGTAAAAAAAACACTAAAAATAAACCCGAAGATTCGGAAGAAAAAACTCAAGCAACCCCCTTCCTGTTTTGGTTTCGAATATGTATTGAATTGTTGTCGGGGCGGTAGTTCATTTGTATTGTTTGTATTCGGTACCTTTTCCATAATATTATAGGTATCTTGATCTTGAGGATCCATGTTATTTCCTTTCTCTATATTCATTTTTCACTGTAGACAGTTCTTAAAACCAGATTCAATATTTTACAAGTACGATAAATCACGGACAATACAAAAAAAGCCCGTATTTCAGTACAAAATATTTTAATTATCCATCATATCCAGATATTGTTGATAGATGGGCACCGATTCCGCATTTTGACGTAACCAGTTTTTCGTCATTTCGACGAGTTCCTTTTCTCTATCCTCCGTAATATAACCGCGAAGGAGCATAATACGTAAAAAGACAAAATAGGTATCCAATACATCGCACCGACAATAGGAATGAATATCCTCCAAACGTCCGGCGTCATACATATCCTGGACCATATCCCCTTTTGTTTCCAATTTACCAGGTTTATGAAGAATTTTAGCCGCTAAATTCAGGCCCCCCGTAAAGAAGGTCGCTCCACTGTTCGTCAGATAATCGCATAAATCGAAATGATTATTCAGGTTAAATCGATATCGTGGCTGTTCATAGGAACGAAGCCCGCTAACAAACCAGTCGGGTATGGGAACTCCATAGCGGAACGCCATTAATTCCAATAAAGGCATATCAAAACAGCGTCCATTAAAGGTGACCAGGGTCGGTTTTCGATAGATACTCCACCCATTCCAAAAATTACGGCATATTTTCTCCGGTCCTCCGTCAAGGACACGAATATCGATTAGAGAAAAATCTGTCCGAACCTTGGCCAAAACCAATGAAATTGGAAGCTGAAATGTATAGGGAATAAAATCGGAACCTTTTTTTTCCATTAGTTCGTCCCGATATCGATCCAATGCCATTTTGTCTTCCAATTTTTCTTCCGGATATTTTATTCTGTTCACAAGATCCGGGTCGGAAATACTCTCTATATCAAATACGAGGTACTCTACTTCT
Source organism: uncultured Planctomycetaceae bacterium (assembly GCA_964442735.1). Taxonomy (GTDB): domain Bacteria; phylum Planctomycetota; class Planctomycetia; order Pirellulales; family Thermoguttaceae; genus JAUNBG01. The sequence continues at coordinate 2,244 of CAYUAP010000025.1, forward strand.
TCTACAGGGGCCACATTAGTTCTTTCTTTTTGAATTGTTAATTTATCAATTGAAGTCTTGTCTCCTGTATTATATTCTTTTTATCTTAAATTACCATGATCTTTTTATTTTTTTTTAATAGATTTAAATGAAATTTCAAAATTTTAATAGTCGAGACTCTCTGCCTCGAACAGAAACGACATGGCCCATTGCCAGTTGGTATGATCGACCCGGGCAGCCAAAATATTTTGGCCCTTCTTTAATTCAACGGTCAATTCATCTTTTTCCTTTATATGACGTGGTGACAGACATCCAAAATAGATCTCTTTACCATTAAGATAAATCGTATTAATTGCTGTTGTACTAAAGCCTTCGGAATTTAATTTCAATTTAGCAATCTGATCTTTTGGACTATAAACATATTGTACGAGATAGGCGGCGTCAAACGCATTGGCTAAAGGTAATGTACAAAAATCAACGGCAGACGGATTTTCTGCCCCAGTCGCGTCGGAAGTTGGATAATAGACAATCCAATCATACTTTTTCCCTCGTGTATCCGGAGAGGTCAGGGGATTTTTTCCGGCAAGGATATCACGATCGAGTTGAGTTAGAGCTTTTGCCCGATTAAAATCTTCCGGGCGCGGATACGAATTACTGGTAAAATTCGTAACGACGAAATAGGGAGCGTTTAATTTGACTGTTCTTTTAAGAGAACCGGCCTCTATTTTGATATCGGCCGATTTTGCCTTCGAATGACCGGAGAAGAACAGTGTCATTTCATTGGAGTCGCTGGTTTCGCTTTTCTCGAATTTTACGCCTTCCGGAGTCGTAATTTTAAGATCGGAAACTTTATAGCCGCGGAGTTGACCTTTAATCATAAAACGTTCCGGATCCGTGGAAGGAAGGAGAAACAGACTCAAGCCGGGCGAGGTAAAATCACGAAGATTATCGGTCACTTTTTCCGCATAGTATTTTTCCGCCGCCTGTTTTTGTCCAATTCCCTTGAGAATCGACCAGGTCATGATCCGATGGCCCGCCTCATTGGGATGGACGAAATCAAGTGTTATCCGAAATTTTTCATTCAACATACGAGCCGTCATAAAATGACGCTGAAAATCGCCACGAAGATCAAGAAATTCCGCTCCGTTTTGTTCGGCGACTTCCTGTATTATCTCTCCCATTTGGTCCATTAACTGATTTTTATAATAATAGGGTGATTCGGTTAGTATGGTTGGCGGTGAAAGAATCAATTTTTTATAGGCAACACGTTTTTTCAGAATATCGATTAATTTCTGATATTCCTTTTTCCAGGAGGCCAGGGATTCTGTCGTCATTACAACAGTCGGACATAATGCATCGTTCATTCCCAGATGGACCAGAACGGTATCGGCTCCTTTATCGAACTCCTGCTTGACATTAATCCCACGAATGTCGAGTTGCTGATTGTTTTTAAAGGAATTCTGTATTATCTCCTGCCAACTGATAATTGTTTGACCACTTCCTCCCAATGGAATAAATTCAACGTTGGTAACCCCTGCCGCTTTTAATGCACTGCGAACTTCATGGGTAAAACCATAGCGAAGATTCATTGAATGACCCGTTATACTATCACCAACAACGAGAATTCGTTCTCCTCCCCATGATTCAACCGCTAATATTAGTGTTATTATTAAACAGATTACACTTCGTACCGTAATTTTCATTTTTCTTCTTCTCGCTAAATATATTATTCAAAACATCCATAATAAAAACATGTCTTAACCATTCATGCCAAAAACATGTTTTGATTATGCTTTATTAAAATAATAATAATAATATATATTCGAGACCGCGTCAAGCGCACTTTTGAATGTCATAAAAACTTTTGTGTTTTTTAGAAAAGACGGGTATAATAATAGAAAAAGACGGGTATAATAATAGAAAAAGACGGGTATACCGTAAAAGTTTCACCATTTAAGATATAGTGTTTTATGGAGAAAACAGGCCATGCCAACCCTAAACGAAGACTATTTATGCGCAACTCCACATAATAATTATCTCCAAATATCTGGTCAGAATCCAATACTGATGCCTGATTTATTACGCTATTATGTGGCCCGTAGATATACAAAACATATTGATCTTTCCTCGTTACAATTACAGTATAATATGAATAGTGGGACGTCCCTGATTCAATATCAAGCGGACCTTGTCTATTCGGCGAAATTAACGGCCAAAGCTCAACAGCAGGCAGAACAAAAAGCAAGAGGTCCTATAAATCCAACTCTCATTTGTATTCTGGAACATAAATTTAATCCGGAACAATGTACTATATTACAAACTTCCGAATATTCAATGAATATTCTTTATCGATCCTGGATTGCCCAGAATAGATGTAATCCTTTAAATGGAAGACTTGCTTTTCCGATCCCGATTGTTTTATATCATGGTCGGGTTAGAAATTGGGAAATACCAAGTCTTCGTGATATTTTTTATTATATGCCGTCCGATTTTAAAACATTAATTCCGGATACAAAACCAATTATTATTAATATAACGGACCGACCCTACGAAAAAATCGTTGGTAGTCCGATAACTCGTGTCGTGGTCGAGTCGTTAAAAAGAGCCACTGATGGAACACTGAAGACCCATTTATGGAAGATTTTTAGCCATTTTACTAATTATAATGAATCAATAATTGAGCCCATTCGGAATTGTTTAATGTATGCGGGTCAATTGTTTCATGGAATAACAAAAGAAGAAGCAATAGAAGCCTTGATAAAAGGTATCGGAAAAGAAAGAGGTAAAAAAATGTCCAGTATATTTATAGATGATTTATTGGCCGAAGGTAAAGTTGAGGGTATAATAGAAGGTAAAATAGAAGGTAAAATAGAAGGTAAAATAGAAGGTAAAATAGAAGGTAAAAGAGAATCAATTCTAAAGACATTGGAAATCCGTTTTGGTTTTGTTCCGGAGGAAATTCATAATAAAATATTTGGAATACACGATGAAGTCATTCTTGATTCCCTTTTTGTTTGGGCTCATAAATGTACAGATTTAGGAGATTTCATAAAAGATTTTAATTGAATCAGTGTTTAATTTGACCAGTAAAACCACACGGAATAAAATCCTTTTTTATTGCCTTGTTTTTATTCCATTTATTTAGATATATCCATTATAAACTATACTTGGTGTTTTTACATGGAATCGCGCGTATCCTATTCCTATTTGGAAGACCGAAACATTTGTTTTTTCAGAAACAAGTACGTTTTGGTTTTTCTCCAGATGAAAGCAATAGAAGCCTTGATAAAAGGTATCGGAAAAGAAAGAGGTAAAAAATGTCCAGTATATTTATAGATGATTTATTGGCAGAAGGTAAAGTTGAGGGTAAAAGAGAAGGTAAAATAGAATCAATTCTAAAGACATTGGAAATCCGTTTTGGTTTTGTTCCGGAGGAAATTCATAATAAAATATTTGGAATACACGATGAAGTCATTCTTGATTCCCTTTTTGTTTGGGCTCATAAATGTACAGATTTAGGAGATTTCATAAAAGATTTTAATTGAATCAGTGTTTAATTTGACCAGTAAAACCACACGGAATAAAATCCTTTTTTATTGCCTTGTTTTTATTCCATTTATTTAGATATATCCATTATAAACTATACTTGGTGTTTTTACATGGAATTGCGCGTATTCTTCCCCTATTTAGAATACCGAAACATATGTTTTATAGAATAGATGTTTTCTATCTGTGTAATATTTATATGATATTGTAAATATCTTAATTAAGTTTGTTTTTATTCGTTATTTAGAGTGATATTGTAAAGGTATCTGTTAGATGTAATAACGAAACGTAAATAATATTTAGTTATGATTACAGCTTTTAAGATGTTGTTTTATTTTGTAATATTCCTTTACCATCATGGGTAGAGATATTGAAAATTAGTTTTTCAGCAGCTATAATGTTAGTTTCTAATCCAAAGAAAAGAGAGGAAGGGATTGAAATATAATTGTTTTAGTCTGATTTTCTTTTTTCTGGATTATTATCGGGGATTATAAATGGTGTTTGGGGGGAATTTTTGAATCAATTGTATTTCAATATATTAGGCAAGAAAGGAACCTGATTTATGAAATGTAGTTTGTGTTTAAAGAGTGTCGCAGGATTACTAACCTTGTTGGGAATGTTGTTTTCAGTGGAACGTCTGACGGCAGAATCTCGAGAAAACCTGTCGCTGGACGGAACATGGCAATTTGCAACGGACCCGGACAGTATTGGAGAAACGGAGGGTTGGTTTCAGCCGGGAGCGGTATTTCCCAAGATGCCTCGGGAAGGTTATGCAAAAGAAGCAAACGGAACGATACAGGTTCCCGGTATTTGGGACGATCAAGGTTATGGAACCATGACCGATAAATTACATCATAATTTTATCGGGAAGGGCTGGTATCGGAAAACGGTTAAGGTTCCATCGGAATGGCGGGATAAAAATATCTATCTGGTTTTGGGGGGAATTTCCCGATACGCCAAATTATGGGTGAACGGAAAAAGTGCCGGCAAAGAGGCCCTGGGATGTATCGGACCCCATGAATGGGAAATCAGTTCACTTCTGACTCCGGGAAAAGAGGCCGTTCTAACGCTTGTTGTTGATTCGAAACAGCGATGGGAAAAAGACGCATTACTGGGTTGTTCCTCCATTATCGATTATATGCAAATCTCCTGGGGAGGGATATGGAGTCATATCACCTTGGAAGTGCGTCCAAAATGTCGGATCGATTCTTTTTCTATCAGAAGTGATATCAAAAAGTCCGAATGCAAGGCGGAATGTCTTCTGTTAAACGAGACAGGAACGGCCATTGCCGATACTTTAAAACTGGAAGTTCTGGAATTGAACGGTTCCGCAGTTGCCGTATCGACTATTAATATCGATACGGAAAAGCAGACGAAAAATCAATTTGAAGCAACGATTCCTATTGTCATTCCGAATTTGAAATTATGGACAACGGACAAACCGAATCTATATTATTTTAAAGTGTCTTTATGCAAGGGCAATAAAGTTCTGGATGAATTGACCATTCGTCATGGTGTTCGGGAAATTCGGACGGAGGGCCATCGTCTGCTCCTCAACGGTAAAGATGTTGTTTTACGTGGTTATGGTGACGATCATATTTATCCGGTCGAGTTCTCTATGCCGAGTGATAAACAGGTCTATTTGGATCGACTTCGTATTATCAAGGCGTATGGATTTAATCATGTACGTCATCATAGCACAATTCTTCCGCACGAGTATTACGAGGCATGTGACGAACTTGGTATCCTGTCGACGGCAGAATACCTAATCGGATATCCGCATCAATTGCCGGGCGAGGGAAATTTATGGAAATCAAATGTTCCTGAAGGAACGGATCCCAATATCGCACTGAATTTCTATTGTGAAAACTGGAAAATAGTTGTTAAAGATTATCGTCATCATCCGTCGATTCTCTGCTGGGTTGGCGGAAACGAATTGGTTATGCTCGGACGCGAGCGTTGGGAGGCCATGCCATTACGTCATCAATTTAAGAAGATCGCCAACGATCTTGATCCGGATCGGCCCTATCTTGACTGTGATGGTGACTGGAAGAGTTCTATTGGCAATTATGATCGGGATACCCAGGATATTTATATTGTCCTGTTCGACGAATGGACAAATCCCATTGTGAATGGCGAGAAGAAATTCGCAATGTCGCCCCTAAAAAAACCGTCTTTATCGCATGAATCCGGTAATTATATTACATTCGTGCGTATGGATCAGATTGATCTATTCAAGTCGTATAAAAAGAAAGACGGCAGCATTAAGAAAAGTGATTTTATTCCATTCTGGCTGACTCCCGGTCAGGATCGTTTAAAGAAATTGGGACTCTATGACGAGGTGGACAACTGGTCTGACGCTTCGGAAATGTTGTACTATACCCATCACAAGTATAATGTCGAGAATATACGTTTGAATCCGACGATAGTTGGTTATCATTGGTGGCTGATACAGGACTATTGGACGACGTCCAATGGGCTGGTAGACTACTTTTTTCGTCCTAAAAGAATGATTCCGTTCGAATCGGTTCGTATGTTTAATCAGGATGCTGTATTACTTCAGAAGGGATTGGCTCGGACCTATCGTTCCGGTGATTCAATTCAAATAAAGAATCTGATCTCGAACTTTTCTGAAAATGCAATTTCAGGAACATTAACAGAGAAGTTTACCTATTCCGATAAAACGGCAATGATTCGCGAGGTAAAGTTCAAGGAACTTCCGTCAGGAAAACTGTCTGATGGCAATCAATTCGAAATGACAGTTCCTGAAGTTACGAAACCGGTAGAAGCGGTCTATTCCGTTGAATTCAAGACGACCGAGGGACGTATTTTAAAGAATAACTGGAAGACCTGGCTTTTTCCGAAGGAATCGAAACCGGTACGTTCTGTTACGATCTATAGTGATATGGCTCTTGATCTGAAGTCGTTTGGTGCACTACCCATTCCGACCGATGGAGATCTGCCGACGAAGGCTGTTTATTTTGTTTCCACTATCGACAATCGTATTGCGAAGGCTATGGTAAACGGAGCGGGCGTTGTGTTATGCGGTCCTTCCGATCTTTTATCGGGTATTTCCGTTAAATATCAACAATCCTGGTGGAAGGGGGGCGATTCGCCCGACGCGAATAATTGTGGAACATATCTCTATCAGAACGATGTTACCAGTGGGATGTCTTCTGGAAACTGGTGTGATATACAATGGTGCGATTTGATCGAAAACGCGACAAAATATAATGTCGAAGGACTTGGCGAACGTCCGGAAATTTATATTCGAGCATTACCGAGTATCGTTCGGATTGAAGATACGGCGATTTTATTCCGTGTTGGTGTTGGTAAAGGGAGTTTAATTGTTGATGGATTAAATCACAAAAACGCTACGGGCAAACCGGAAAACGAATGGTTGATTACACGTATGATCGACGTACTGACATCGAATTCGGCACCAAAAGTGGTTTGGCCTGTTACGAAATTTCTTGAGGAGGTCCATATTCCCCAAGGAACAATTGCCGGATATCGACGCATTTTAACACCGGCCTTCTCCTGGACTTTTTGGAAGAGCTATAAAAGTGCAACTCCTGACAGTTCGAAAATAGCGCTTTGCCGACAGAGAAAAGGAAGTTCAATTACCTGGGAAACCGCCAGGGTGGGGAATCTGTCTGATACGGATACGGCTACGGCTACCTTTATTTTTGCGGGTGGGTTCGGATTTGCACTCGAACCGCAAACGGAAGGATTTGCTTTTTCCATTAATGGTAAAGAGGTCTTTAATTTCGATCTTCCAAAAGACGGAGAGTCAGCATCATGGCAATCTAAAGACGGAAGTGTTGTCATGCGATACGAAAAATATCGGAAAGAGCCCCAAGATACTTTTGGATTCTTCCGAATAACGATTGCAAACTCGTTATTACGTGCGAATTCCGTTCAGGAATTCAAGGTTCGCGCACTGGGTGACGGAAGTCAACGCTGGTTTGGTATCAACCCCATTTTGAATATGTCCGAGGCAAAATAACATTTGAGTGCGAAAAGACGCTTGGGAACGGGATTGCCGATGGATGATCCATGTTTGTAATGCATTATTTTAATGTACTATTGGTAATGTACTATTGGTAATGTACTATTGGTAATGCACTATTGGTAATACACTATTGGTAATACACTATTTGTAATGCATTATTTGTAATGTGCTATTTGTAATGTGCTATTTATAATACATTATTTGTAATGTGCTATTTGTAATGTACTATTTGTAATGTACTATTTGTAATGTACTATTTGTAATGTACTATTTGTAATGTATTATTTGTAATATATTATTTGTAATATATTATTTGTAATGTATTATTTGTAATATATTATTTGTAATGTATTATTTGTAATGTATTATTTGTAATGTATTATTTGTAATACATTATTAACCATGAATCATTTACTATCTCGATATAGGAATCTTGTTACATATTGAAAACATATTGTTTTCAAAACGCTCCCAAGTGTCAAATTGAGGAAGAAGGCGTAGTCGGAATCCCGGACACTCCGAACAGTTGCCGGCATTGAAAATAAAGGTTTTCTTCAAGAAACTTGTGGTTTATAAAACATGAATTTGTTGGCTCCTCCATAGGAACAAAACAGGAGTGGATGCCTGTTTTAATGGGACATGGACGAGATGTCCATGATCCTGGAGGGTACCATATACTCCGATCAACTCCACTTTAAGATACGATTAAATACAAATAGCTAAAGTATCATATTTAGCAGACTTTAACCATTTTTTGGAAACACCTGAATTATTCAAAATGGCCTTGCTTCAAGAAGGGTTTTATAGCTTCGAGGCGAGCATCGATTTCATCGGTATCGCTTTTAAGTAATTTTAGATCATTAAAAATAATCTTTTCAGGAATAACGCCCTTGGGTCCATATTGACGAGAGATCATATTTTTAAAAACGCCACGTTTTTTAAGGACATAAAGGTGGTATCCACGTAATTCATTTCCAGGAATTGTTATACGCAGATTCATCATGAGGGTCAATTGGCTATAGATACGGGCCGCTTCAACACGATTTTCGCATTCCATCGCTTTCCAGATTTTAGCGAGCAGGTCGGCATAGGCACAACGTTCGGTAACGAGTCCTTCGGTACCGATTCTGGACTGATGCAACCATCCATATCCACCAGCGGCACTAAAAACACTTTTAATGGCAGGTTTAGCCGCAATTAGAGTTTGCATTCGCGGGAGTACCGGATTAGCTTCCTCTTTAACATAACCGAAATAGGGGAACTTTGTTCCTAATTCAATTAGGAGTTTGGTTGAAGGTGCTGGACCTTTATAGGTTGTTCCGCCCGTTGTCTGGATTATTACCGGGCGTTTTACCACTTTTGCCAGGGCGAACCAATATTCACGCATATCTTCATCGGTCTTTCCATTATCAGGGGGACGGGAAATAATGGCGGTTGGATTGAGTTTTTCGGCATGACGAGCATAAACGAGCATTTCCTCAATATCTTTTCCCTGTACACCAAGGCAGAGGGCCGAATGACGATCTTTCATTGTTTGGGCCAAAACTTCCATTCCATGAAGTTTTTCTTCTCTGCTTAACAGATCGACACTATCTCCGGACTGTGGCCAGATCATTCCGGGACTTTCACACCAGTCAACAAAACGAGCCTCCCGGGCCAATACATCGTAATCAATATCGCCTTTTTCTGTAAAGGGAGTTGACAAAATGGGAAATGGACCTCGAACACGTGGATCACAACCGGGCGTTATTGTTGCTGCCTGGACTTCTTGTGATTCCCGTAGAAATGTACCTGTTCCGACACACGCGATTCCCGTTGTTATCGCCTTGAGGACGTCACGTCTTGATAGTACTGACTTGGCGCGCATATTATTGCTCCTGTTCTTCTCTTTTTTGGATAGGTTTTGATAAAATTGGAACATTTCCTTCTCCTATAGCAGGAAATCTGTTTTCCATATTCTACATATCAATATTTTATATATCAATATTCTACATATCAATATAACAAATTGGATATTGTGTTACAAGTCCCATGTTATGTTTTCGAAAAACCTGACCGTGAAATCAATTGGTAACCATTCATGAACGATTTTGGAATCACGGATACCACGGATATCACGGATAAACACAGAGGGTCTGTCGTAAAATACAATATTTTACAATAACAAACGAAACATTTTTATCTATGATAATAAATAATTTTATCATAAAAATGTTTGTTTGCCAAAAAACTATCCGTGAAAATCAGTGTTATCCGTGGTTTCACTTTATATCCGTGAACGGTTACCTTGATTAAATACAATCTTGATTAGTAGCCATTCACAAACGATTTTGGAAACACGGATGTCACGGATAAACACAGATAGTCTGCCGTAAAATACAATATTTTACAATAACAAACTAAACATTTTTATCTATTATCATAAATAATTTTATCATAAAATTTTTGGTAACCATTCACGAACGATTTTGGAACCACGGATATCACGGATAAACACAGATAGTCTGTCGTAAAATACAATATTTTACAATAACAAACTAAACATTTTTATCTATGATAATAAATAATTTTATCATAAAAAAGTTTGTTTGCCAAAAAACTATCCGTGAAAATCAGTGGTTATCCGTGGTTTCACTTTATATCCGTGGTTTCACTTTATATCTGTGAACGGTAACATTTGTCTTTAGGTTCGTTTGTCTTTAGGTTCGGACCCGATTTAGGTACGGTACAAACAGATCGGGTCGTCAACACAATAGACGGATCATTACAATAGACGGATCATTGATATCGTTTAAACTTCCTTCCTATGTGACTGTTGTTATTGAAAAAATAATTTAAATGTCAATATTTTTATTTGTAGTACGGATAACAGGGAGCCTGAATGGATAGGAAATGCTATTGTTGTTTTCATTTGTTATGTTCAAGGTCGTTTAGAATTCCTTCTTTTCGAAACAGGTGGAGATACCTGTTTTGCTTATTCCGGAAAACGTAAAGTTTTAAACCATCTTTTTCACAAAACAGACCTCTTTTAGCCTTGTTTTGTGTTGATATTTTCCTGTTTTTACCACCGGCCTATGAACGGCAGGAATATTTTGTACAAAATAATCCTTTTTATTTTTAGGTATTGACATTCAAAAATTCGTCCTTTATACTCTTTATTCAGTTAAAAATCTTTTTTAATTAAGTTATGGAGAAATGTAAAATGAAAACGACCTATAAAAATAAAACAGGTATAGTTCTTGAGACGGCAGCACTGCGTACAGTTATTTTACCGGAGCCGGGAGCTAAAATGGCCTCTCTTGTCAACAAGGAGACAGGTTATGAATACATGCTCCAACGGGAAGGATCCGTCTATCGGGAACGTTCCTATGCAGGTTCTTTTGTTGAGGCGGAGTGCAGTGGTTACGACGATATGTTTCCGACTATCGACGAATGTTTTTGCGAACAGGGGGCCTGGAAGGACATTCGTATGCCGGACCATGGTGAAGTTTGGTCATTGCCATGGACGGTGGAAGAAGAAAAGGAGTCAGAAGCTATTGTGTTGGTTCATGGTATACGATTTCCCTATTGTCTTCGGAAACGGCTTTTTTTTCCGGAGCCGAATTGTCTTCAGGTCGATTATGAACTAAAAAATGAAAGTCCGTTTGTGTTTGACTATTTATGGGCCGGGCATCTAATGCTCAATCTTCAGGAAGGAACGAGAATAGAGGTTCCGTCCGAATGTCGGGAAGCTGTTTCGGTTTTATCCAAAGGGGGGGCTCGATTTGGTGAATCGCATCAATGGCCCTATCTCAAAAACGTACAAGGCGAACGTTATCCGGCCAATGTTGTTCGATCTCCTCAAACGGAAGGATTTGAAAAAATCTATTTTATGGATCGATTACAGAATGGCTGGTGTCGATTACACTATCCGGACGGCAATATATTAAAGGTTGCGTTTACAACGAAGAATGTACCCTATTTAGGTCTTTTAATCAACGAAAAAGGAGACGACAATCTCTATACGATTATTGTCGAGCCGTGTTCTATTGGATTTGATCGGCCCGATCTGGCGCGAAAATTCGGGCAACGCAGTGTTCTACCCGGCAAGGGATCCGTTCAATGGTCCTTGCAACTCAGTACAAAATAATTAGAAGATGGAGTATAAAATGGCTGGTTTAGAAAATAAAAAGGTTTTGGTTACAGGTTCCGGGACAGGACTTGGTCGGGAAACAGCGCTGGAATTTGCGCGTCGTGGGGCTAAAGTAGTACTTCATTGTTCCCATAGTGTTGACGGAGCACAGAGTGCGGTTGACGAAATCAAAAAAATGGGAGGGGATGCGACGTTTTTTCAAGCGGACTTCCGTAATTTGGACGAAGTTATGAAATTGGTTGATGATGCCGCGAAGTGGCTTGACGGCTTGGATGTACTGGTCAATAATGCGGGAACAACCATGACCCATGAATTCGAATTGGTTACACCGGAACAGTTTGATACCGTCTATCATATTAATGTTCGATCCCAGTTTTTTGCAATACAGAAGGCGATTCCCTTCCTCAAGAATGGAGGAGTGGTGGTTAATTTGAGTTCAATTCACGGACTTCAAGCCTGTATAGGTCATTCGGTCTATGCAGGCACGAAGGGGGCTATAATTGCCATGACGCGCGAATTGGCCATAGAACTGGGAATCCAGGGGATTCGTGTTAATGCAGTTGCTCCGGGGGCTGTTCCTGTCGAAAATCAATTTAAAATTGCTGGAACAGACAAATTCGAAATGGACCACCTCATACCGTGCGGGTTTGTCGGTGTTCCTCTTGATATAGCAAATGTTGTCTGTTTTCTGGCTTCGGACGATGCCCGGTATATTGCGGGCCAGACCATTCTGGTTGACGGCGGGGCCGGTTCTTGGATGGCTTTTAACGAAGATTTCAAACATATTGGGCTGCGTCTCGGTAAAGGATATGTTCCAGGAATATAATTATGGCAAAAACACCTTTAATCGATACGATACACCGGACGGAAGTTCCGACCGGTTCTATTGCCGTTTTTTATTTGGGACAGGCTGGTTTCTGGTTTAAAACGAGTTCAGGAAAAAATATTGCGATAGACGTTTATCTTTCCGATGCGGCAGAACGCCTGTTCGGATTCAAGCGAATGTGTCCTCCGGTTATCGAACCGGAAGATATTGATGTCGATCTCTATTTGACAACGCATTCCCATATTGATCATCTGGATACCGATATGCTTCCGGAAGTAGTCAAGAAGGAATTCGTTTTTTTCATAGGCGCTCCCGATTGTGAAGTGGAATATGAAAAACTGGGCCTTGGTTCTCAACGATATAAAATAATTCGTGAAGGCGATTCCTGTCGATATAACGATATTGTTATTCGAGCGATTTACGCGGATCACGGGGAACTTGCTCCCGACGCGGTGGGGCTATTAATCGAAGTGGATGGATTTACCATTTATCATACGGGCGATACGGCCTATCAGCCGGAAAAAATTCTTGCTTCACTCAACATAAAGCCCGATATTATGATCGCTCCGATTAATGGCGCATTTGGAAATTTAAATGCGATCGAAGCTTGTCAATTGGCTGTACAAGTTGAACCGAAACTCTTGATAGCCTGTCATTTTTGGACTTTTTTAGAACATGTGGGCGAAAATGGTTTGGGAGATCCCGATGTTTTTCTGAAGGAAGGTAAAAAATTACAGCCTCTGATTGAGGCCGTTGTTCTTCCGCCAGGACGTTCCTTGACTTTTTCCCGATAGTTCGATACAGGCACTTTAAGTAAAATATTACGAGAAAGGATTATAACAACGTTTATGGACAGAAAACAATTATTTTTGTTCAATCGATTTGACGAAATCAGTTCCGGCGAAACAGGAGGGAATATGAAGAAAAAATCTCCTGCAGACAAATTAGCCGATGTAACAACCCGTCCGCGTCAGGACGTTCCGGAATCGGATACCTGGAATTTGAAGAAGATATTTCGTTCCGATGCCACCTGGGAAAGCGAATTTACGAAGTTAAAGAAGGATTGCGAAGTTTTGTCGTCCTATCGGGGAAAACTGTCCAATCCGGGCATTTTAGCCGAATTTCTGGCTCTGGATTCCTCTCTGGATCGACGTGTGGAAAAATTAATCGTCTATTCCTATTTGAAATGGTCCGAAGATGTAACGAATTCGAAATACCTTGAATATCGCGGACGATTAACAAGTTTTCTGACCGAGCAGGCGGAGAAGACCAGTTTTGTTCGCCCGGAACTTTTAGCCATGTCCCAGTCGAAGTGGAAGGAGATATTGGCCGATGAACGTTTGGTATTATGGAAATTGAGTCTCCAACGAATACTTCGATACAAGCCGTACACACTCGGTCTAAAGGAGGAACGACTTCTGGCTTTATCCGGAGAAATGGCGCAGACACCGAAACAGGTTTTTAGTCTTCTTAATGATGCAGATCTGGAATTTGAGCCGGTTAAAAATGAAAAAGGGAAACTTCAGGCCTTGAGTCAGGAGTCCTTTCAGGTATTTCTACACAGTACGAAACGCGAAGTTCGTCGAGACGCCTTTAATCATTTATACGCTGAATACGAGGCACATGGACATACACTTGCCTCCACTCTGGAAGGATCCATTAAAAAGGATATTTTTTATGCCCGTGCCCGAAACCATCCTGGTGCCATGGAAGCTTCTCTCTTTAACGAGGAGATTCCGATTGGTGTCTATAATAATTTGATAACAGAGGTCCACCGTGCATTACCTGTTTTGTACCGTTATTATGATCTTCGGCGGCGTAAAATGAAAGTGGACGAACTCCATTTTTATGACACGTATGTTCCCATTCTCGGTTCCATTAAAATTAAGCATACCTATTCCGAGGCGGTTGAGTTGGTACTGAAAGCGTTAAAGCCGTTGGGAACCGATTATATAAAGACACTTCAAAAGGGTTTAACTTCTGACCGCTGGGTCGATAAATATGAAAATTTGAATAAATTGAGTGGGGCCTACAGTTATTCTGCCTTTGACAGTCTTCCCTATATTATGATGAATTTTAAGGAGGAGGTACTGGAGAGTGTATTTACCTTAATTCACGAGTCGGGACATTCGATGCACAGTTGGTATTCGTCAAAAAATCAGCCCTACGAATATGCGAGTTATGAAATCTTTTTAGCAGAAATTGCCAGTACTTTTAACGAGGAATTATTGACCCAGTATTTATTGCAGACGGCAAAAGACACAAAGCATCGGGCCTGGATCATTAATCGCCAGATCGACGCGATTCGTGCCACGATATTTCGCCAGACAATGTTTTCTGAATTTGAGAAGAAAACACACGAGGAATCGGAAAAAGGCGTTCCGTTAACCTTGGAGCGATTCCGGTCCCTCTATCGGGAATTATTGGACCTCTATTTCGGATCTGCCATGGTTATAGACGAGGTACTTTCTCTGGAATGTCTTCGTATTCCCCATTTTTATAATGCGTTTTATGTTTATAAATACGCGACGGGTATGTCGGCCGCGCTTGCGTTGACACATCGAGTTCTTCAAGGTGGTGAAAAAGAGCGTACTGATTATTTCGAACTCCTGACCGGAGGGAGTTCGGCACCTCCCTTGGAGATTCTTAAAAAAGCGGGCGTCGATATGGAAAAACCGGAGCCGATTCAGGAGGCCATGAAACGTTTCGAGTCCCTCGTGGACGAATTGGATATGCTGTTATAATAGATAGTATTTACAATTCAACGACAGGAGGATAATTTGTATTTTATATCACGTGAATTCAGTTTTTCGTATGGACATCGATTACTGGACTATCAAGGGAAGTGTGCGCGATTACACGGCCATAATGGTCGTGTCCGTATTACATTGGGGGCGGAACGCCTTAATAAAGATGGGATGGTCCTTGACTTTTCGGATATTAAGGTGAAAATCGAAGGTTGGTTGAATCGGGAAATGGATCATCGAATGATTTTAAAAAAGGGTGATCCCCTCGCTCCGTTATTGATTCAGGCAGGTGAACCTGTTGTTCTCCTGGAGGAGAATCCGACTGCGGAGTTTTTTGCCCGATTCATATTCGAATCAATACGTACTATGGGGTTGCCCGTTGTTTCTGTGGAATTTTGGGAAACAAAAAACTGCCAGGCCGTTTATAGCGAAAAAATTTGAGGTGTTGATGTGCTCAATCGACATATTATAAATCGCGTTATAAATCGCGGATAAATAAAACAGTATAAAAATAAATAAAAGAATCATCAATGAATGACGAAGAATTAAGAGACGACGAATTAAGTACTGATGAATTAAGTACTGATGAATTAAGTACTGACGAGGAGGTAACGGAGGTCGGTTATCATCCTTGGACGAGGCATACGCCGGGCGAGACAGAGGAGCGAATTGTTACGAACGATCAGGCGGGCTGGCGATTGGACCTGTTTTTGGTTTTTCATTTTCCAGAATACAGTCGTGTTCTTTTGCGGAAGGCGATACAGTCGGAAGGTGTTTTTGTTGACGGAAAGCGAGGTAAACCGGCATTTCGTCTGGTTCCAGGTCAGAAGGTAATCTTTACGCTCCCGGAGTTACCGCGCGAATCACCGATCCCGGAGGAAATACCACTGGAAGTTTTATATGAAGACGAAGATCTTGTTGTCATCAATAAACCGGCTAATATGGTGGTTCATCCGTCACGGGGACATTGGTCAGGGACGCTTGTCAGTGCGTTGGCGTTTCGTTATGCCAATCAGTTGAGTACGGTACGCGGGCCGGGACGACCGGGCATTGTCCATCGACTCGACCGGGACACCAGTGGGGCTATTCTCGTTGCGCGAAATGACGTTGCACATGCCCGTCTGGCGGCTTTATTTGAGAAGAAGCTGATCCACAAGGAGTATTACGCCATTGTACTCGGAGTTCCTAACGTGGATCGGGACGTTGTGGATAAACCAATAGGTCATCATCCGACAAATCGGGAGAAAATGCGTATTGCTCCGAATGATCCGGAAGCAAAATCGGCTGTGACTTTTTTTGAAGTGGAGGAACGATTTCGAGGTTTTTCAACGATTCGTGCCATGCCGCGAACTGGTCGAACCCATCAGATTCGCGTCCATTTAGCATATTATGGCTGTCCTGTTTTATGTGATCGGCTTTATGGAGGACGGGGATCGATTACCTTGGGAGAAATTGCGGGAAGACGTCAATTGATTTCGGATTCTCCTGAAGAACTGGCTAAAGCGGAACAGGTACTTCTAGGGCGTCAGGCACTTCATGCTCGACGACTAACTTTTCCCCATCCGGAAACTGGAAAAGAAATTACCGTTGAAGCTCCATTATTGCCGGATATGATTCAGACTCTGGAGGCCTTGAAAAAATATAGAAAATTAAACGGAGGAAATTAGAGTTTTATTTCAAATTACCCTGTCGGACGTTTTACCGGAAGGGATTTATCTCTATCATAAAGGTCCCCTTTTTTATGTTATGGAGCCTGATATTGGCTGGGGATCATAAATGATAGAGGGAATTTTAAGGGATACGGACAGGAATACATGGTATTCAGTCCTGATACAGACAGGACGAGACGCCCTGTGCCCCGGCAATGCGGACGAAACATCCGTTCCAGTCCTGTCCGTCAAAAAACATAATTTATTACACCTGCCTATGAATAGTAGGAGATTTGGTAACACATTGAAATATTGTGGCGGGGATGTCGGTGTTCTCTGGATTTTAGGGTATTTTGACCGGTTAGGTATTTAATTAAAGACGTTTTATGAAAGAGACAGAGTAAAATCTGTATTTTCAGGGAGGTGTTCATGTCGTTACGTTCGTTTTTATTTGTTTCGGTCTTGTTTACTGCCTTTTCCGTACAATCTTTTTGTCAGGAAAAAGAAGTTAAGAGCCAAATAGTTTCCCTTGGTTTATTTAAGAATGGAATTTGTCTTGTTCAAGAGCGAATTCCGATACCTGGGGAAGGAACCTTTTATTTATCCAATCCGGCCTCGCCTATCCATGGAACCTTCTTTATGGAGAATAATACTCAAGGTGATATGGAAATAACGGCTTCCTCTGTCGAACGGGAGATTGATGTTCCCTTGGCCAAAGCCGGAAAAATAATGTTTCCCGACGATTTTATCGGGAAAAAAGTCCGCCTCTATTATACAAAAGATGATTCGTTCATTGCTCAATTCGTTCGAATCGAATCGGAATCGACTTCTCAATTTGGCTTGAATAGAGGAAATGAATATTATACCAGAATGCCTGCTACGTTTTCATCATCCTCTTTGGAAATACAGAACGAGTTGCGAACTTCCTCCGACAAAATTCTGCTGATCAAAGAAACTGGTGAACAGCTTCTGGTTTCTCTGAATCAGTTTAATGCCATTGAATTGGCCGAAAAAGATGCCTTGAAGACGGTCTTGCGAAAAAAGAACCTCCTTCTTTTTAAAGTCAAAAAAAATCAACGGAATACCGATACCGTTGCGGCAAAAGAAAACAAATCGGAAGAAAACAAGTCGGAAGAAAAATATATACAATTATCCTATTTGACATACGGGATTTCCTGGATGCCCAATTATCATATTCGGTTAATGGATTCAAATACCATGCGAATAGAACAGACAGCCATCATTCGAAACGAGTGGAGGTCCCTATTCAATACCGATTTTACGTTAATCAGTGGCTTCCCTCAAATTCAATTTCAGAATACGCCGTCGCCCATGGCACCTCAAATAACACTAGCGCAATTTTTTAACGCGTTGTCGCAATATCATCCCCAGTCCCAACCTGTCGTCATGCAGCAGGCTGTTATGATGAATTCCATTTCAGCTCGACCTAATGATGTATCTTTTTCATTACCTCCTTCTTCCATAACGGAAGGTCCGGACCTCTATTTTCAGGAAATTGGAAAACGGGAAATCAATGTTCGAGAAACGTCCATGTTTTCCGTCTGTAATGAAATGACGTCCTATAATAATATTATCTGTTGGAATATTCCCTATAACCGTAATGTAGACGGAACGTTAAAACCATTCGATAATAATAATAACAATTCCAATGGCAACAATTATGCGTCAACCGTTTCTGGAAGTAATTACAATCAGTTTCAGGAGCCTTGGGACGTTATTTCTTTTAATAATCCTTTTAAATTTCCGATAACGACAGGGCCTGTTTCCATTTTTAAAGACAATCGATTTTACGGACAAAACACCCTCTATTGGTCCAATCCAAGCGAAGAAGTATTACTTCCGGTCAACAAGGCATTGAGTATCCGTGTTAGTTCGACGGAAACGGAACGTGAAACAATCGCGGGCTCCAATTCGACGACCGCTAAAGCGACGTTAGGTCTTCCCATACAAACGTCTTCCAACGCCCCATCGAATTTTGTTCAGACTAACACACAACCGGAGAAAAATAATTCCTCTTTTGTGGCCCTGCCTCCATGGAATCCGGATACATTCGATAAAAATGCCAATCCGGACAAGCTTTCTCCGGAAGAATTGCTGCAACAAAACGGTAATTTTGTCATGATCTATAATTCACGGTATCGAATAGCACTGATTGATTCGGTGATAACCATTCAGAATCAGCGAAACAAGTTGGTTTCCATGAAGATTAATCATCAGGTTGTTGGTGATATGTTATGGCAATTTTATCCTCGTACCGGTAAACGGCCCGATGATAAAGTATTAACGACCACTTCCAATATTAATCGATGTCATGAATTAAGTTGGTCGTTTAATTTAGCACCGGGCGAAAAAAAGACGATTACATTTACAAGACGTGTTTTTGTTCGTTTGTAATCAAGAGTTTTAAAGGAAGTAAAATGTTATCATTGTCGGAAATAACGGCATGGCTTCGTGAAGAAGATCACCTTCGGTTAGAGGATTTATGGCATCAGGCCGATCATCTTCGTCACGAACAGGTTGGAGATTCCATATGGTTTCGTGGCTTGGTGGAACTCTCCAGTTATTGTCGGAGAAATTGTCTTTATTGTGGAATACGCGCGGCTCGTCCAAACCTTGTCCGCTATCGAATGACGATGGATGAAGTCCTTGGGTGTGCGGAAACAGCGGCTCGTCTTCATTATGGAACGATGGTTATTCAGGCGGGGGAAGATCCCGGCCTTCCGGAAGAATTTATTACGGAGATGATTCGAAGCATTAAAAAGCGATATGGGTTAATTATTACGCTCAGTCTGGGTGAACGAAAAGAGTCGGAATGGGTTCACTGGAAGGAGGCGGGCGCCAATCGATATCTGCTTCGATTCGAAACTTCCAATCAGCAGTTGTTTCAGGCAATTCATCCTCGTGCTGTGGATACCGTCTATCCGTGTCGTATGGAATTACTCCGTAAACTCAAGGAAATTGGATATGAAGTAGGCAGTGGGGTTATGATCGGAATTCCTGGGCAGGATATAACAGAACTAGCCCATGATATAGAGTTATTTCATGAATTTCAGTTGGATATGATTGGGTGCGGACCCTATCTGGCCCATCCGGAAACGCCGTTAGGACAGATGGAAAATAACCCGGACTTGCGCATTCAATATAATATTCCGATCGCAAAAGAGCAGGTGGTCGGTACAAACGAGATGGCGTTTAAAGTCATAGCTCTGGCACGTTTGGTTTGTCCTTCTGCCAATATCCCCAGTACAACAGCCATTGCCACTATTGATGGACAACATGGTCGAACCGATGGTCTTCGGAGTGGTGCAAATGTGATCATGCCCAATCTGACTCCGATGAAATATCGCCGTCTCTATGAAATCTACCCAAATAAAGCGGCCACCTTCGAAACGGCGGAAGAAACACATGCAACTGCTATTCGACAGATTGAATCCATTGGACGTTTTCAGGCACAAGGATAATAAACATAAAATAATATTGATTTGAATATTCAGAAAATAAATTAAACGATAAATATCACACTATAAATTAGTTGAAACAGTGTTTTTATATAATATCCCACGTTTGAAAAATAACATATCATTCGGCAAAAACAAAGACAAAACGATGATAAAACCAATAAAAAAATGTTTATGGGATATGGATGAATTCCAGGTCAGGACGGTACAATGTCGCTGTCATCGATTTGGAAACGATATGTCCGCGACCTGTTTCCTGCTTTATATCAGTCACAATATACGTAATCAGCTTTTACGGATCGGTGGGACCGGGATTCCGGCTTGACGGTGGGAATCGTTTTGAAAACAATATGTTATAAACATGTATTATAGTTATAAACATGTATTATAGTTGTAATATGTATTGCAGTTATAATGCGTATTATATTTATAAAGCGTAGTCAGTGTTATACTGTAGGGCATTACAATATTACCGTTTCGGGAGCAACGTCTTGTCCGTTTTTTTCCAAACAGGCATTCCTGTCTGTCTGGAAAAAAGGAATTTAAAACGACCTTGAGTCCATCTGTTTAATCGTAAAGTTTTTTACCCTTTAAAATTGCCTGACGCATAGCCTTTTCACGTTCACGAAGTGTATCGTATTTCTTCTGCTGTCTGACCTCGTTTTCCAATACAGGTTGAAAATTCGACGCTTCCCCGCGACTCTGTTTTTCAAGATTGATTTTACCCTGATTTATAATGGCTAAAGCTTCTTTATATTCCGGTGTCTGGCGATCTTCTTCGGTTTTCCATTTCCCAAGACAAGGACTCTTTTCCGGACGTGTAAAGGAGACGGCAAAATCAATACCAAAAATAGCCCCGGAATTATCGACGACTCCTTCGCGAATCGGTATTGTTTTAACACCGGTTAAAACCTCCAGTCGTTTAATCGCATCATTATCGATAGGAGCTCGTCCGAATCGATTATTTTGATAGGCGGAACCATAGACCGGATAATAGGGGGCGTTGATATCAATCCATGTAATAATACGTTCGTATGCTTCCGGATTAGTATTTTGATCGAACCAGACCCCCAGTTCTTTTCTTTTCTGATCTATTTCCGGACGTGGATGTGTCCCGGAAACAATTTTTGTCAATCGGCTTTTCGAAGACCCCCAGGAACGTGGCGGTAGTTTCAAATGCGGCCCGGCACCGGGAACCGTTACGAGTTCCTTGAATCGGAGTTGTGTATAGGACGTATTAAAGATCATATTGAGGTCGCCAGCCAGATTGACAGTCTCCGCACCTTTTTTACCATAATCGTGACAGCAGAGACAGTATTTATCGAAGACCGGTTGAACTTCCTCCACGTAACTGAATAGACGTTCCGGACCGAACCACGGCTGAAGTTTCTTCGGTTGGCCTTTTGACGCCTTGGAGGTCGTATAGGCGGAGGAAGGAGCTTCAAGACGATTTTCATGACATCCGACACAGGAGTTTGCTTCTCCGGGCCGTACAATAACACCACTCCGCATCGACTGAATCAACTGCTTTTTTTCGTCGAGAAGTTGGAAATAGACGTAACGGTCGGCAGGAACTTCGAAGAAAACACTTCCATCGTTTTCAACTTCGACGGTTCCGAGAATACGTTTGTTATTAAAGTCGTTCCAAGCCATGCCAGGCCCCTGGGTTCCGTTACCACCATTCCAACTTGTATTGGTCCAGAATCGTTTTTCCGGCGATTCAACAACGCGAAGATATTTCGCCTTCGGTATCACTTCGTTTTTACCAAAACTGTAATCCACCTTTTTATTACCGTCTGTGGCCGAACTGGTGTCACTAATAAAGCCTGGTTTTATAGCGTCCCCCTCGTTCACGTTAAAGATAAAAAAAGTTCCAGTCGATTGAGAGAAATCGACCCTATTCTGAATTGCAGTTTGCAGTTCGGAAGAACGAATCGGCATCGGATCGAAACAACCATCCGGATCTGTATGGATCAGGGTCATATCACCGAATCGTTCGAGGACATAAATTCCCATGACATCACCATTACCATACATTCCAGAACAGAGAAAGAGGTCATTATCCCAAGGAAAAGGATCTTCGAACTTTAAAGGGAGTTGGGAATAGGCATCATATCGTCGAGCCTCTTTAAGGGCTCCGTTCGGATTGGGGGTATTATTCATAAAGTTCACAGCTTCCTTCGGCCAGGTCTCCAGAACGGACGCACGACCGTCGATACCGAGGCGGCGATCAACAAGTGCAATCGCCCCCCAGGGCCGATCATGACAGGAACTAAAGGTACAGAGAAAGACTGATTCGGATTCGGGCAGAATTTGTGCATCGATAACACCACCAGGAGCTGCTGTATTATTGCCCCAGAATATTTCATGACGTGCCCCATCCGGATTTGTAACCCATATTCCCTGTGCGTCTCCGAAGTTACGATCTACATATTCCCAACGATCATATAAAACACGACCGTCGGACAGAAGACTTAAATGTCCTTCAAAAAGAGTACTTTTGCCCACCTGAATAATATTGGAACCATCGGAATTCATTTTATAGAGATTACACATGATGTGACGATTACACATACAGTATTTTGGTTCGCGTGTTGAGGCGAACATAATTTCCCCGGTGGGAAGATAGATCGGATCAATGTCGGAAATCCCTTCCAGAAATGTTATTTGACGAAAAACGAAATCGCCTTGGGCTGAACGGCCTTTTGCCAGGAGCGGATTATTGGTTGGTGTATCGTTCGCATTCAAAACTATTGCCGGGCGATTCAGATCAATGGTCATTTCTCCGATATGATAGTAGTCGTCTTTACTGGTACGGAAGGAGAAGAGAACACGTTTCCCATCGGAACTAATTGTGGGATCGCGAACAATACCGTCCGGAAGTTCGAGAAGGGTCACTATTTTATTCGTTTTGGGCTCCCAAACACGAATAAAGGAACGGCCGACAAAACTGGCGAAGTTGATTTCACCTTTTTGAAACATGGTCGCGGTATTATGATGGTCGGGCCGATACTGTTTGCGGGCTATATAAAGAATGGGGGCGTCCAGCTCTTTTTTGAGTTCCACTTTTTTGGCTTCTAAAAGACGTTGTTTTTCATTTTCAATCTTCTCAATATTCTTCTGACAGGCTATGGTTTGTACGGTATCTATTTTGCCATCGATATCAAATGCGTCGCATTTTATATGTGCCCAGGAACCAACAGCATTATCAATAACACGAATGACAAACGAACGCCCCTTAAATTTCGAAACGTCCCAAGCAATGGAATCCATACCTTGACTGTTTTTACCACGTGCCACATAAATTTCTTTAAAATTAAAGTCCTTCATAACTTCAAAAAGTCCAACGTATGTTTGAGGATTGTCCGCACCGCCAACCATAAAGGTTATCCAGTCTCCTGTTATCGTGAATACCGGCGATTGAAGAACACATTTAACATCGTCCGTTGGATTGGCATTGGCACTCTGTTCCAATGTCGTCAAATAATATTGTCCACGTTTTTTATACGGAACGGTATTATTATGAAATTCCGTATTCCGGGAACCAATTGGCTTGGTATTGGAACCGGAAACGATTATCCAACCCTCTTTTTGAAGTGAACCGGATTCAAAATCGAAGGTCAGTTTTTCTGATGCCAGGGTCGTGGCCGCCAGAAGTATAACGATTAATAACGATAATATACGCATCGCAAAATCCTTTCTTGTAAAAAAACCCGTTCCGAATGACAACGATAAAGCTGTCAGCAAACTCCTATTATAATACTTTTTTCCAGACTTTTATATAATCGATATCAAAATCCAGCGGATATTTCATTTGAGGGTCAATATCTCCGGACCAGCCACCGATCTGAAACATGGCCGCCAGAAGATACATTTCCTTTTGTGGTGTGGGGCCCGTATATGTCCATATCGATTTTCCATCGCAATACCAGGTTATTTTACCTTCTTTCCAATTAATGGCCCAGGTATGATAGTTTATGGTCGGATCAAAATCCATTTTATAGGAATGATGACCGTTTTTGGTATAATGGATATTGAAGTAATTGATTTTCTGATCGACACAACGTCCCAGCATTTCAAAAATATCGATTTCCAAAACACCATCGGATATACCTTTTTTACTGCCATCAACGGCATATTCCTGATTATGCGCACCAACGGTATGTAACCAGAAGGCCGTATAGGCTCCAGTTCCACGAGTCAGACGACATCGAATTTCAAACCATCCATATTTCTGTGAAAAATGTACCTTGTCATCGAAATTTTTTGTTCCTTCATTATATTCGTAAATAGCAGATGTAATACATGATACTGTTTTTGTAGTTGGCGTATCCCGTTTCGGGAGATCTTTATCGACCCGAAGTTTGAGAATTCCATCTTCCAAGGCGTAATGGGCAAGCGGTGGACAAGGTTGCCATCCACGTGTATGATCGTTAGGAAAACCAATTCGTTTATAATAGGCCACCCGTCCCAATCGATATCCAGGAAACCATTTCGATAAATCAAGAGTTGAGTCGTTGAAATTATCCTCGAATGTTAATTTCCAATCATTGGATTCCGAGGGATGTTCCGCCAAAACGTCCGATTGACTATTCGTACTGAAAAATATAATCAAACATAACAGTAATATTGTTTTTTTCATTATAATTCTATCCTTCTAGTTATTATTGACAGGTTTTGCAAATATCAGTTGTACATGCCCTAAAATACCACTTGGTGTGTTTCCCTTGTATCGTGACGGGATCGTGGAATAGAAGTTGGACAGGGTATTGGCAACGGTGACTTCCAGTCTGTTTTTTCCGGGAGATAGTGCATCATTTAAAACGATCTGCCATGGAGCAGCAACCAGATTGCCGATTGTTTTCCCGTTAACTGCTATCTGACAACTGGCACTGACAAGTCCCAGATCCAGAGTAACCCTATTTTGTAGTTGTTCCCTGGTTAAATCAATTTCTTTTATATAACGAATCATTCCGGAATAGGTAGACAGAGCCCCCATCATATTCCAATTCCCCAATACCATATGTCCGATACCACCTTGTAATCGAATGGGAGCCGCTATTAGATTGCCTCCATATTGACCCGACCATGGCTGGGCCTTTATGACAATATCTATTGCCGTTTTGGAAACGTTCGGCAGTGTTACTTGATAGTAATGGCAACCGTGGAAAAAGAGACCGTATTCCGATGTTGTTTTTGGGGTAAATTTTTTTATGTCGATATTTGTATCGGAGATTTTATTACTATTAACGTAAAATTCAAGATTCCCTCGCGCCTGAACTGAAAATGATTTCAGACCGCCTGGCGCCGTAAATCGGAACCAGCAAGTCGGTTTTGTCCGGTCTCCATAGACGTCGAAATCAAGAAGACCGGGAAGGTCATACCATTTCATGGATAGCGGTGTTCGCTTTAATTCCGTTTTATTGGTTTGAGTGACGGGGGCCGTCAAACAAAAGGCATAGCGTCCCGCATGATTATAGCGAAGTAAAAGCGGAGTCGGATTCGTTCCGGTTATCAATTGGATTTGATTTTCCTGTTTAATCTCTTTACCACCTATATAAAGAGCATCCGGTTTATTCTCTTCTGAATGAATCGTTACGGTCGATTTATTTTCCTTGAGTTTGTCGTTCAAGGTAACAGTGGCGGTCGTCCATAAATAATAGATGGACCCTTGTTTTTCCGGGATAAAAGTCGTTTCATTGAGTGCCTGGCCTTCGGCTCCGAGTCCGATAAAACGGTTATCCAGTTTTTCTTTAAGACCATGATAACCTTGATGCCCCGGATTACCTTCAATTCCAAACCGCCAGGAAAAGGAATAGGGCGTCCACCTGTATTCATCATGACCGATACGAATCGGCTTTTCAGGATCTATCTGTGTTAATTGTGCCAGTTCTTTATCAAGGACCTTTATATCGACCGTATTCGGTAACGGACCCAGTTTCCAGAATTTCTGACCAAACCCGTTCAATACTTTTTCCTGGTCGAATTTGGGAATATCTGTCTTCTGATTCGACATGGTTTCCTTGTAATCAAACAATTGTGCTTCCGGACCAAGCATTTGTTCCTCAATTGGCAATCGGAAATCACCATAGCGATTATCCATTGTCGGTATAATTTCAAAATCCCAATCATCAGTAATGGGAAGGGTTGTTTGGGGAGAATTCATCGTTCCGGTTATTTCATATCGTTTATCTTCCGATTCAAAACGAACAAACCAGGGACCTTTTTGATCGGTAAACCCGGAAATGGTAAAGTGGTTATTTGGGTCTTTTTTTAATTGGATAATTTCCGATATATTCGTTTCCAGAAATGTTAGCGGAATCGAAGGTTTTTCGTGACGTTGAAAGACGATGAGCCCCGCCTCTTTTTCGTCAAAAGGCCATTGAATTGTTGTTGTACCGGATAAAGTTCCCGTTTTCGGTTGTATTGCAGTTGTAATTTCATGGTGAAGTCCGGACCAGCAGTTCCACAATTCGACTTTACCGCGAGAAGTAAACGTCACGGGAACTCCCTTTTTTGCGCCCATTACCATATAGATATCCTGATTTTCCGAACGGCGATGATGATATTTTAATGGTTTTTTATCTTGATAATTATAGACGTCAAAAGGTTCATTTTTCAATACATTTTGAAGAGTTGCCATTGATGGTAATTTTTGTCCCTTTTCGTACGGTATAACCAGACCACGACCACCCGAGGAATTTTCATTTATGGAAAACTCTTTTTGACGAAGATCGCCATTACCGAAAATTTCCAGAACGGCCTTGTCGAGATCGGAATCGTTTCTGCCGGCATGGTCACTGGAAGAAGGTAGTTCTCCCAGGGCAAGAACAGTACCTCCACTTCGGTAAAACTCCAGGGTCTTTTGAAGAGAGGTCCATCGTATGGCTTTCATGGCTGGTATAATCAGGATATGAGGTGATCCGTCCGCTATATTTAATCGACCTTTTTCAACCTTGGATCGAGCTAGGGAATCATCATCAATAAAGAGAATATCACGACCGGCGGCAAAAATGGTCGATGCCGCTTGAAATGCCGTATCGGCAGCGTTATTTTGGGGGACGGCCGCCTGGCCCGGCGTAACGGGATAGAGAATGACAATATCTGTTTGCTGAACACCACGGGTCATGGCAAAGGACAATCGTTCGAAGTATTTGAGAAATGTATCGAAATGATCCCACCAGGGCATTCGAAAATGATAACAAGGTGGAGCCCATTCCCAGAAGGAACCATAGGTTGTATAGTACAATCCATGAAGGTTTAAAAGATTGGCCCCGAACAGAAAATTTTCATTTGTGGCGAACAGCAGTTGTTCTGGAGTAGCCCCCCATCCGAAACTGTGATATCCTTCCAGCCAGACTCGGGGTCGTTTATAGAAATGGGCAATCGAAGAAGAAACCTTGTTCTTGATGAAATCGGCCTGACCGCCCGGTGTATCGTGACCGGGTGCGGTATACCAACGAACAGCACTAAAATAATCACCGAATTCATTAGGATTACGGCCACGTCCTGCGGAATCACAACCATAAATCATATTCCGTGAATGATGCCAGTCGAAGATTGGAATGAAATACCGTTCTTCGGCCAAACGAACTCGAACATCCATAAAATCAAGTCGATATTTTTCCGTACGATTACCGCAATCGGTTCCAAACATGGCCGGTAAAGCCTCCCATAATTCATATCCTTTACGTTTTTTGAATTCCAGGGGAAGATCGTCATGCCAGACAAGATTTCCAGTTCCCAAACGAAGTTCGTCTTGAAAAAAATAATTTATTCCGGATTCTTCTGCCGAGACGTGTTTGTTTTTTCCGACAGTACGATCTTCAAACGGCTGGAAAAATTTTTCGATAATTCTGTTACCGGAATCGGGATGCAGGGGATTAAGTGTATTGGAGATCCGATCGGCCTGATAAAACCAGACAACGACCTCCGTATCCGCCTTCCAAACGAGGTGATTTTTCTTAACCGAATCAAGAAGTTGTTTCGGAGCAGACCATTGAATTTCACCATTTTCCGATTTCGGATACGCTATAATTCCAATACAAGTCTGATTCGGATCCGAGGTGACAATTTCGTTCAGGATCTCCTCTTTTTTCAGTTCTTTTTTGGCAGCGACTCGAATTGTTCTGCTATTGATCTGTGGATCGGAATAGATCATACGGGCATATAAATTAGTGGGAGATCCCTGCCAATCGATGGTATAGCCACTCAAACCGATTCCCATTTGACGTTCACGGCAGGCATGGGCCACTTGATCGAATACAGTCCACCAGGAATCTGTAAAGATTTCCGGATCGTTTGGATAGGTCGGCCATCCTTGACTATCGTCATGGGCATAGTTGATTTGAACTCCGGAAATACCCTTTTTATGTAATTCATTTAATTGGTGGATTAAACGTTCGGCGTTCAGTTTTTCGCCGGTCCACCACCAAAAGGGTACTTCACCATAACCGCGCGGAGGCTGACGAAAATCATTTGCGTTTAAAATATCACTTTTGGCATATTCTTCTCCAAATGTTGTCCATCCGAACAGAATAAACAACAGGCAAAATAGTATCGGTCGATTGAACATACAGAAACTCCTTAATTGATTGTGGGTTTCCCTATTATCCGTTTTCAGGTTATACCTTCAGAATTGACTCAATGTATAAACAGGATACATTTTGAAACCACGGATATTAGAGAGGGACTCCGAATAGTTTACCGGAAAATACAGTATTTTGCAACAACAAAACTCAAAAATATATGGTGATAAATATTTTATTGTTCCGAACGTTGTTTATCAAAAGGCAATATACTCAAGGTCGATATAGAAGTCTGTTTTTCAAAACAGGTGGGACGCCTGTTTTGGAGGATGCGGACGAGATATCCGCGTTTTCAGAAAAGCCCGTATTATAACGTCATGCAGTATAAATACAAAACAGTGATACCTTGGTTACAAATAAACGCGTCACAGTTTGAATAAAACTAAAAGTAACCATTCTCGAACGATTTGGAACCACGAATATCACGAATAAACACAGATAGTCTGCCGTAAAATACAATATTTACAATAACAAACTAAACATTTTTATCTGTTATACTCAAGGTTGTTATAAAAGTCTGTTTTGGAGGATGCGGACGAGATATCCGCGTTTTCAGAAAAGCCCGTATTATAACGTCATGCAGTATAAATACAAAACAGTGATACCTTGGTTACAAATAAACGCGTCACAGTTTGAATAAAACTAAAAGTAACCATTCTCGAACGATTTGGAACCACGAATATCACGGATAAACACAGATAGTCTGCCGGAAAATACAATATTTTACAATAACAAACTAAACATTTTTATCTATTATACTCAAGGTCGTTATAAAAGTCTGTTTTTCAAAACAGGCGGGACGCCTGTTTTAGAGGATGCGGACGAGACGTCCGCGCTCCCAGGAAATGCCGAATTTATAACGTCGTACAGTCTATAATAAATAACTTTATCATAAAAAAGTTTGTTTGCCAAAAAACTGTCTGTGAACGGTTACAACTAAAAAATGCCCTTGGAAAAACCATAGGAATGTATATTATAACTTCCACAGGCAGGATCTGTGGCTTGTTTTAAAATGGCTAGAACCTGGGCGGCATTTTCCCGGGTAAAATCAAGACGCAATTCGGAAAAATCGTTCTTTAAAAGCCAGGGAATTGCGTCGATTAAATTGAGTTGTTCCCCATCATAAACGGTACTTCCCGTCATATTTTCCCGTTCACCAAATTCATACCAGTCTTTATTGCGATAGACGTCAATTTCTCGATTGTCCTGGTTCAGTAGAGAAACATTTGAATCTTCGAACAAGGTTACCCGAGTAAACATTCCAGGTAAAAAACCGTAGATTGGAATAGCCAAATGGGGAAATTGATCGCGCCATCCCTTGACTCGTTTGGCCAAATTTTGGCAGGATCGTTCCGATAACTCCGGCGAAATATAAAGGGTTTGTATCTGTTTGAATCGTTCCATTAAGAAGAGAATCGATTGCATATTACCAATATTAAAGGGCCAGTCAACGGTAAACGGAATCCCTTGTTTTTCAAACCAGAGTGCTTCGACCAGAGATCCGGCCAAAGGTCGATAACCTTTTGTCGGCAGATTACGCCAGAAGTCGCCAAAACGGACGGGGACTGTTGCCGCGTAGATCGTCTGAATTCCAAATTTCTGGCAGATATCATATTGTACTTGCGTTCGTACGGAAACGGCCAGTTTGGATAGAATTTCATCCGGATTCCCGGCTTTTTCATTGGTAATAACGAATGGGATCGCTTTATATTCCGGAGGAGGTGTGGAAACGGAGGAACGACGATACGATGCAACGATACGATCCCCCAATTGAATAACCGCCTCTTGACGTAAACGATTCAGTTCCGACTTGGGAACGAATACATTGGAATCCATGGTAATGGAACAGCGATTCAGATAGAATAAACTGCCCCCGAAACGATCAAGGTCCTTCTGCAGGGCTTCTTCATTTGCGGGAATTTTTTTCGACGCTTCAAGAATTGTTTCGGAAGATAGAGTTACGGAGGTTTTTCGACATGTCAGTGTCAATTGAAGTGGTTGGCCGATAACGGCATGAATTTTCGCATTGACCGGAGAATATCGTGTCGTCTGCTGAATCATATTCACAATTTCACGATTAAGAGTGTAGTCGTAATTCCGGTAGACGTAAACCGCATTTTCGGGGGGCAGATCTCCAAACAGAACGATATCACCTTCCTTCGCCGAATCAACTTTAATGGTCCGAATTCCTCGTTTTTGTTGTAACAGAATTCGACTGATGTTCTGGCCACTAATTTTTCGGAACTGTTTATCCAAATATACGATTCCATCTCCGTTGCGAACCGGTTTCGATAATACAACTCTTTCCTCTTGAATTTGACCGATTTCCACTCCCTGATTGGAGGAAAAAAATCGATTTTTAATAGGAGGGTCCACTTCCTTGAAATAACCATGTCCGTATCCCCGATTAAAGAGTTGGGCCAAACGTTCCGGACGCGCGGAAGGTACTTTTCCTTCTGTGGAAATAACGTATTTACTACGATTTTCATATTGAGTATTTTCCGATTCCAGCAGGTCAAGAATAGTACGATAATAACGAACAGCTTCATAAACATATTCAGGTGCTTTCATGCGCCCTTCGATTTTTATGGCGTCGATTCCCATATTCCATAGAAGTCGAATCTCTTTTTCATCCTGCCATTGATCTTTCAGAGACAGAAAAAACCCCTCTTGAACCGTATTATAATTCAATGTCTTTTCTCGTATCCGATAAAACTGCCGACAGGGTTGAGTACACCTTCCGCGATTACCGCTTCGACCACCTATAAAGCTGGATAGATAACATTTTCCGGAACAGGCCAGGCAGAGTGCTCCGGAGGCGAAGACTTCCAATTCGAGTTGGGTCTTTTTACGTATCGTTTCCAATTCGTTCAGAGTCAATTCTCGTGCGAGAACGGCCCGTTTAAAACCATTATCGGCCAGCCAGTTTAATTCTTCGGCATGGGCAAGAGACATTTGGGTCGAAGCATGAAGTTCCAAATCGGGAAAATTACATTGAAGCCATCGTGCAACGCCCCAGTCCTGAACAATAACCGCGTCGAGTCCCTGTTCATAAAGGCGCGCTATAGACGGCCAAATAGCGTTCAGTTCCTCGTCGGACATAATAGTATTCAAGGTTAAATTGATTGCAACTCCGTATTGATGGGCCAGATCGATTGCTGTGCAATATTCATCTATGGAAAAATTGGGGGCGAAATGCCGGGCGCCAAAACCGGCTATTCCCATATAGACTTCGTCTGCTCCCGCCTTTAGAGCGGCTGTTAGTCGCTCTGAATCACCTGCCGGTGCCATAATCTTCATGAAAGGATCCCTCCCTGCTTTCTTTCAGACTTTATTTATTGGAATTGCAGATAAAATTACGGCTCGACGATATAGGCGATAATGGGATTCGATTGGACGACACTATCTATCATGGACATTCTGTTGAATTTTCGTTGTTCCATGACAGAGGAATGTTCCGAATCCGATTCTACTGCCCCCTGTTTTTTCCACAGATCCTGGGCATAGAAAAAGGCCAGCACTTCTGGAGCAATAAAAAACAGGGATAATTCCGTTTCAGAATTCTCCTGTTCCTCCGTTATTTTCAGAACATAATTCATGTTTTCCAATGAATCTTTATCTGATAACACTAAAATCGGCTCCGGGGAAGATAAATTATTTTCTGTCAAGCCCAACTCGCGTACCGTTTTTTTACCACAACGATTAGAGATATCATACCATAAAAACGGTGTCAAGGCAAGTATCAGAAGAATTACGACCGTGGCTATTATCGGAATCGGATTTCGATAGTATTTCCGTGGAACATTCCGAACCGCTAACGACGAAAATGGAATATGGAGATAATCATCACGATCCCGATACAGATTTTGATCGACCTGTTTCAGTTTATCCAGATAAAGACGTGCATTCCTGTTATAACGAAGGAAAAATCGGAGTAATATACCCGGTTCGCGTTCCTGTTCCAAGGTATGATCGATCCATTTTTTTAATAGGATCGTTCTAAATGGAAGTTTTTCATTATGATTATTTTTCATTATGATGATTTTTCATTTTTTGTAGTAAAACTATCCGGATTATCGGAGTCTGTCGGTGGATGAAATTTTACCT
Source organism: uncultured Planctomycetaceae bacterium (assembly GCA_964442735.1). Taxonomy (GTDB): domain Bacteria; phylum Planctomycetota; class Planctomycetia; order Pirellulales; family Thermoguttaceae; genus JAUNBG01. The sequence continues at coordinate 35,312 of CAYUAP010000025.1, forward strand.
TGTTTATACTTCATTATTATTCCCTATTATTATTCCCTGTATGTATCGGCCAGTTTTTTTCGGGCCCGGTGAAGACGAACGCGGATTGTACCGATTTTTTCATGATACATTTCCGCTATTTCAGACGTTGAATATTCTTCGATATAAAACAGCCAGACGATCTGGAACTCTTCTTCTGACAAAATGGATTGTGCTGTATGCCAGAAATTCAGGCGTTCCTCCTTTTGTATTAACTGTTCTTGAGGCGTTTTTTCATGCGGATCGGGAACAGAGGCTTCACGTATGGAATCGGAGTCATTCGAAAAAGATTCCGAGAAAGAGGTTGTCGAGATTCGGTAAAGACGAGATCGTGAAATATCGATTGCGATTCGAGCCGCGATTCGAAAGAGCCAGGGAGCCAGAGCCTCTGTATCTTTGAGGCTCGATAAATTTTGCCAGGCACGATTTAAGGTCTCTTGAACCAATTCTTCCGCAGGAATCAATCGGTCCAGGGCCTGTCGAACGACAAAACGTTCCAAGCGCCGTCGATATCGTCGGTCGATTTCATTAAAAGCGCTCGTTTCACCTTGCAGAAAAGCGATAATCAATTCCGAATCCCGTCGTAAATCCATTAATAATTTGTTTTATAATTAATTTAAAATTTTATCTTTAATTTTATCGGATATTTTATCTTTTATTTTTTTAGCGGCTTTATCCTTGATTTTTTTCATGCCATTAACAAGAACATCCTTGAAAATACTGTCAAACATTTCCCGGGATATCTGAATTTCGGCGGTAATATCTTTTTTATCACGGTTAATTTTGATTCCTTTAATGGTTGTGAAGATGAATTTTTCATTTTTACCCATACTGTCTTCCTTTTTTTTGCCCTGAAGTTTGACAAGAGCAAGAGCCCCGGACAGTAGATCGTCTATTTCATCGGCGGATTCTTCTGCTGTAACGTGGATATGAGCGCGAAGGACTAAACCGGTATCTTTACCTTTTTCGACGGAAAAACTAATCTTTTCTATATTGGAACAAATATCGTTGCAGATATCAGCATTTGTTTTCGACATGAGTGAATTTGCCAGTCCTGTCAATTTCTTGAAAAATGTCACGTTCAGTGTTGCCGAACTGTATTTTTCCCCTTTCGTATTCGCTATTTTGAGGAGTTGACTGTTTTTCTGTTCTGATTGAACCCGGTTAATCACAAAATCTTTATCGATACCGGTAATAACACCGTAGAGAGAGCTCTTTTCCAAGGGAGTAACACCGACAAAGAAATGCCCTTTATTTTTGAGATTCGGCAATTCGATAACATAGGCATTCTCCTGTTTGTAGACGACTTTAATCTTGAGGTCATTTAAAATGATATCCTGAATCTTTTTTTCAGGGGTGGGATTGAAGTCGATAACGAACGATAGAGACTCGTTAAACGCATTGGTAATACTGAAGGATTTTCGAAGATCGGGATTGCCATTGATAGTCATAGCCGTCACACGAACATGTTGATACCATAGATTAATAATATCTTGTGTTGTGATATTGTCTTTTTTAAGGGCATGGCGTATTTTTTCCTGTAACCAATGATCGATATCCTTGAGTTTTTCATGTTTTTCCAGGAGCTGTTGCCGTGATTCCTCCAATTTGGAATGGAAGTGTTTTGAAAATTCCTTCCATTCCTTGGATTCTGTTAGAGAACCTAATTTGGCAAAAGCCTGACAATTACCGGGATAATGAATAAAAATGATATCATCATTTTGAAGCCAATCAGTGGAAGCGACAGTTTTAGCCGATTCTTTAGTGGCATTTTTAGCCGGTTCTTTGGTGGCATTTTTTGCCGGTTCTTTGGTGGCATTTTTAGCCGGTTCTTTAGTGGCATTTTTAGGGGGATTTTTTGGAGTGTCGGCTGTCATACCGGTCATGACAAAAGACATTAGAATCAATACGGTTAAAAACAAACGTTTCATTTTTTATCCTTTTCTATTTTTATCCTTCTCTGTTTTGGAATATGTAAAACAATATAACCGTAGAGACGATAATTTTAAACATTACGTTACAAGAAAATTTATTTTTTCGAAAAAAAATGATTCTGATTTTCCATCAAGCAGTCATTGTTATTTTTTAAGGGAGGGGGAATCATTTCTCTTGACAAAATGGAACGAAAAAGTTATACTTGACATATGGAAAATCTAAAAAATGAAATACAGGTTTTATGTGAAATCAGTTCAGCGGTTGTTCATCAGCGCAATGTTGATCGACTGATGGACGAGGTTCTTGATATTTTGAGTCGGAAGATGGGAATGTTGAAGGCGACATTTACCCTTCTTCAGGGCGATGTATTTCAGATTGCGGCATCACATGGATTGGACGAGACGGAGCAGAAACGTGGTCGTTATCATATTGGAGAAGGAATTACGGGGACCGTTGCGGCAACGGGTCAACCGATTTTAGTTCCGGACATACTACAGGATAAACGTTTTTTAAATCGAACAAAGTCGCATAAAACAACAGAGCACATAGCATTTCTCTGTGTACCGGTTGTTTGTAACGAGCGTGTGATAGGAACGCTCAGTATCGAACGACAAAACGGGCCGGGAGTTGAGTTGGAGGCCGATTTAAAGTTATTGGAGATTATCGGTAATTTAACGGCGGAGGCGGCGGCGATTCGTCGTCAGGAAATTCAGGAGCATGAAAAGCTCTCTATGGAGAACGAGCGGCTTCGGGAGGCTATTTACGGCAGTACAGGGAATCCGGGCAATATAATAGGTAATTGTCGTACGATGCAAAAGGTATATCAACAGATTCGTCAAGTGGCCTCAACGAGTGCGACGGTATTGATACGTGGCAGTTCGGGAACGGGCAAGGAACTGGTTGCCAATGCGATACAGCAATTGAGTTTGCGCGTGAATAAACCCTATATAACGCTTAATTGTGCTGCTCTTCCGGAGGCCTTGGTTGAAAGCGAGTTGTTTGGGCACGAAAGGGGGGCCTTTACTGGAGCGGATACACGTCGTATTGGTCGTGTGGAAGCGGCCAATCAAGGAACTTTATTTCTTGATGAAATTGGCGATCTCAATCCTTCAAGTCAGGTAAAGTTATTACGATTTCTTCAGGAGCGAACCTTTTCTCGTGTTGGAAGTAATGACGTTCTTAAATCGGACGTTCGCATTATCGCTGCGACCAGTCGGAATCTTGAGCAATTAATAGAAGAAAAGATATTTCGCGAAGATCTGTTTTACCGTCTGAATGTTTTTCCGATTATCGTTCCCGACCTGTGTAAACGACGGTGCGATATTATTCTTCTCGCCGAATATTTTTTGGAAAAATACAATATAAAATATAATCGGGAAATACGTCGTTTATCACCTCCTGCTGTAAACATGTTAATGGACTGGCATTGGCCGGGAAACGTGCGTGAATTGGAAAACTGTATTGAACGTGCCGTTTTAACGGCTCAAGGCGATTGTATTTACGGTTATGATCTTCCTCCTTCACTTCAGCTTGAGGAAGAAACGGAGGTCCCTTCCAATACTGGTAATAATGATGTGGAGGTTGATTTTAAAACGCAAGTCGATTCCTTCGAGCGCGAGTTAATTGTTTCCGCGCTCAAACGGAATCAGGGTAATATGTCTGCGGCGGCTCGGGAACTAAAATTATCGCCCCGTGTTATTCATTATCAAATTAATCGATTGGGAATCAAACCTGAATGGTATTCTGTGGAAGAATAAAAGGGATAGAAATAAAAGGGATGGAAATAAAGGGGAATTGAAATAAATGGAATTGAAATAAAAGGTCCTTCGTATTTCCTTGATATTTCCATTTTATCCCGTATAAAATATCACCAGGGTGTTCTGTTATGGAATATTAAAAGAGTTTCTTTTTTCCTGGAGTAATTTTCAAATTTTAACGTTCTGCGTTCCGTTCTGTTTTCTAACGGTCGGTTCGTTGTTTTTCGAAAAATCGGTGAATGTACCGTTTCAATAGAAAGGATATGAAAATGAAACAAGTAACAATATATACAAGATTGAGTACTGTTACTATTTTTCTTGTTGCTCTTGTTGTTCTTTTGGGGGAGAGTGCAATATGGGGGACAGAACGTATGGAACATGGTATTCCCGGTTTTTGGGATTTGCTTGAAAAAGCGTCTTCGGTTGGAACCACTGATAAACCGTCCATCGTTCGGGTACCTAAAGGTATCTACCATTTTTACCAGGATCAATGTGGTCAGGAAGAACTCTATATTTCCAATGGACTGCAACAAAATCCGCGTTATGTCGGAATATCGCTCCGTAATCTCAAAAATGTCATTATTGATTTTCAGGGTTCGGAACTTCAGATCCATGGTCAGGTTCTGCCGATTGCCATGCGTCATTGCGATAACTGTACACTTCGTAATTTTATTATTGATTCTACTTCTCCGCTAATGCAGCAGATTGAAATTGTTAAAAACGACGAAAAGGGAATCATCTTTAAACCGGCTCCTGGTGTTCGCTGTCGGACGGAAAATAATAATATTATATTTGAGTCCGAGTTTTGGAAGGGGCACCTCTCTGGAGGAAGTGTCTTCGATAAAAAGACGAAACATCTTCTTCACAATGTTACCGACATTTCTGTCAATTTTCAAAACGCACAACAAAATGCCGATGGAACGTTTACTTGCCCTTTCTGGAAAGATGGCCGACTTTCAACAGGGTCTGTCGTTGTTCTTCGTCCGTTTATTTTTCCAACAACAATTTTTTTGGATCAATGCAGAGATACAAAACTGGCAGATATAAAGATTCATTACGGCAATGCAAAAGCAGTACTGGCGCAGTTATGTGAAAACGTTCATTTGGATGGAGTCAGTATTACACTTCGTGGAGCGGACGATCCCCGTTGTTTTACAGCGAATGCGGATTCGACACATTTCTCCTGTTGCAAGGGAAAAATCATAGTGGAAAATGGAGTGTTCGAGGCGGCGATGGACGATGCAATCAACGTTCACGGCATTTATACCAAGGTTGTTCGGCGTGTCAATAATAAAACGATACATGTTCAATTTATGGGACAGGGCTCTTGGGGATACGAATGGGCCCGTTCCGGCGATGCTGTTCGATTTATTCATTCGCGGAAGATGGACCATTATATGGGAATTTTTCGAATTGCAACAGTCAAACCGATTGACCGGCCCGATTTTACCGGGGTAAAAATTCTTGAACTGACCTTCGACGAATCGTTACCTGAATTCGTTCAGTCCGATGGAACATGTGGTGTCGAAAATATGGCCTGGAATCCGGACGTTGTTTTTCGTAAAAACATCGTTCGTAATAATCGTGCTCGTGGCTGTCTTTTTTCGACCGGAGGATCGGTTCTCGTCGAAGATAATCTGTTTGATCATGTTTCCGGAACGGCTATTCTGTTTTGCGGTGACTGTAATTTCTGGTATGAAAGCGGACCATGCCGGAACGTTGTTATTCGAGGTAATCGGTTCGTTAATTGTATGGGATCGTTTTATCAGTATTGTAATGCGATTATTTCCATATTTCCGGAGATTCCCGATTTCGATGATCAACACCTGTTTTATTATGGTGGTCGGGAAGATGCGTTTGTCATTGAGAAAAACGAGTTCGAAACGTTTGACTTCCCAATTCTCTATGGTCGATCGATAGACGGTTTAACATTCCGTCATAATAAAATCAGGCATAACAACGATTTTCCGAAGATCAGTCCGATTAAGGTTCCGTTCTTTTTTGAAAAAGCGGATCGTATACGTATCTATAAAAACGAGATTGACAGTGGATTTGAACCGGAACGAGATATAAAAGCAGTACGTATGCCGATTGGTTCTTTAAAGACAAATGCGGACGAACCTTTTGGCCCTGTGAAAAAAATGGCAAATACGCGAAACGAACATTTCTTCGCATATCGATCTTTTAACAAGGAGCCGGAAACTACAAAACAATTTGCGGAGATTGGGGTAAAGACTCGATGTTTTTATGCGGCACATACGATCAATTCGATGGGGAATTCCTATTGCGAATATCCACCTGTCTGGAAGGGGGTTAAAACATATGATTGGTCCGCCTATGATCAACAGGTTAAAGATCTCCTGGCGGCGCATCCGGATGAAAAACTGATCTGTATGATTGATCTGAATACACCGTATTGGGCTATTCGAAAATTGGCCTATGACAGTTTTAGCGCGATAACCCGAGCGGCATCTGATCAACATTGGTATGACCTGACATTTCCCTGGATGGAGGATTTTCTACGTTATTCGGAAGAACATTTCGGTGATAGAATTGTCGCCTATATCCTTGCTGCCGGTGGAACTTCCGAATGGTATGAATATGATCGTGGTGAAAGTTCATGGATTAATAATCAAGCCTGGATTAAATGGTGTCGAAAAAGAAATTTAAAGTTGGGAGATGACACCCCGGGCGAAAGTACACGTCATAAAGCGGCGTTCGAAAACGCAATATTCGATCCGGCAAAGGAGCCGGAAAAGCCTGCCTTTTGGCAGTTTCACAATGAAATTATTGTGGACGCCATGCTTCGATACGCACACCTTGCCCGGGAACTTGTTCCGACAAAGTCGATTGGTTTCTTTTTCGGATACTATCTTGTTTCGGATCCACGTTTGGTTTCGTTCGGTCATTTGGACTACGAACGTATCTATGCGTCTCCTGATATTGATTTCTTTATTAGTCCGGGCAATTATAGTGATCGGTTAATGGGAGGAGGGAGTGGTCCCCAACTGGTACAGGGAACACTTGAACTTTATGGAAAACATTATTTGCACGAAATAGATCATGGAACGCACGTTTCACCCGACTGGCATGTCTGGAATAATCAGGAAGAAGACGAAGCCGGGCTCAAACGGGAAACGGCATACGCCCTGGTAAATAACGGATCTTTATGGATTTTCGATATGTGGGGGAAACGCTTTACTGTTGAAAAAACCAGAACTCTCATTCGGCACTTAAAAGAGATTGCAGACCGATTTAAAAACGAAAAACTGAAATCGACTGCCGAAGTATTAATGATTGCCGATCCACAAAGTATGTATTATACAAACGAAGTCAATCCCATTGCAATTGCACTAGCCGAGGGAATACAGAACAAACTGAATCGAATCGGAACAGCCTATGATGTCTATTCGTTCAACGATATTCCACAACTTGATATGAATCGATATAAAGCAGTGGTTCTTGCCGGTACATTTTTGATAACTCCGGAACGGGAAGCAATTCTTAAAAAATATGTTTGCAACGGAAATAGGGCGATCTTCTGGGGGTTTGCACCAGGAATTTGTGATGGGAAAACACTTGATGTTCGTCGTGTCGAAAAATGGACTGGTGTACCTCGTGATACGTCCGGAGTTTCTGTTACTGACATGAAGGGTTGGTCGAGTATTTATTCCAGGGACTATGCGGGTTTGACTCCCCGTATTTTTCGGGATAATATGAAAAAGGCAAACGTTCATTTTTATATCGACGAGGAAACTCCTGTTTATGCCAATGAACGTTTAATCATGATTCATTGCAAAAATGGAGGAGAAAAATCGATTCGGCTTCCAAAAACATACACTAAAGTCATTGAACTTTATAGCGGCAAAACAGCTTGTGAAAATGATAACAAGTTCATCTGGAAGTTCGATACTCCTGATACTGTTTTGTTCGAATTGGTCAAATAATTTGCATTTTTAATTACTGATGGAATTTACAGAAGGCAACCATTCATGAACGTTTTGGGCAACCATTTACGAAACGTTTTTGGGTAACCATTCATGAACGTTTTTGGAACCATGGATATCACGGATAAACAGAGATAGTCTGCCGTAAAATACATTTTTTACAATAACAAACGAAACATTTTTATCTATGATGTACTCAAGATCGTTATAAAAGTTTGTTTTTCAAAACAGGCGAGACGCCTGTTTTAGAGGATGACGAGACGTCCACGCTCCTGGAAAATGCCGAATTTATAACGTCGTACAGTATATAATAAATAATTTTATCATAAAAAAGTTTGTTTGCCAAAAAACTATCCGTGAAAATCAATGTAATTCATGTTTTCACTTTATATCTGTGAACGGTTACTACAGAAGTATCTTGAGATATAGATACTTCATTTTAATATGATATTAGCTTAAAAGGTTTTTTATCATCGAAATAACAAGGGCACTTTATTAATACAGCAGTTTTTCAAGGAAAGAGGGTTTTGTTCCCGATCCTCCAGAGCGGGGAGTCCACCCATTTTCAAAAAACCTTTTATTTCGAGATTAAAATTTATATTGAGGAATCTTCAGGAGTTCTCCATCTTTTAGGGCCGACTGATGGGCGACAATACCGGCAACCGTTGTATTGAGAGCAACGGCAACGTCAACGAGCGGTTTTCGGTTTTCGATAATAGCTTCGATGAATTCGTTCCCGAGATAACCATGAGATCCGCCATGTCCACCAGCCTCGACCCCGGGAGGAAGCATTGGTTTTTTAAGGGAGAAGTTTGTCGCTTTCTTTTGAATTTCGGGGAGAGAAGTGGAAAATTCATTCCAGTAGGCGCCAAGAGTTCCGCGATTACGCCCTGTTTCACCCCCCCAACCGGGAGTATCCCAACTAACACCCATTCGGGCCGACCCTCCTTCACTGGTTCGGAAAAGAGCGATTTCCGTTCCGAACGGATTATTATAAACGTTTTTTCCAACGTTATAAACATCGATCGTACTCGGGGCCCCCATACAGGAGACTTCCGTAAAACATCCTTTTGTTACACAAGTATAAAAACCGTTTGAGTGTGTGGGATACCATTGAGGGGGAAGGCCGATTCTCCATCCTTTATAGGAGTCGATTTGTTCACAGGCGTAATGATAATATTCACCTTCGGTATAAATCATACGGCCCATGAGGCCCGCCTCGTAAAGTTTTCGAGTGGCATAAACTTCATCGCGCCATGCTGTTGTTTCGAACATCATGTAAACGAGTCCCGACTTTTTTACTGCTTCGAAAACGCGATCGGCCTGTTCCAAACTACCAAAGGCCGCAGGTACTGCTGTTGCAACATGTTTTCCTTTAGCCAATACTTTAATGGCATGATCCGCATGACTGGGAGCGTCTGTAGCAAGAAAAATTGCTTCGATGGAATCATCTTCGACCATTTTTTCAAGTGATTCATATGTTTTGTTACAACGGCACACTTTAGCTAGTTCTTGGCATCGATCAGGAAAAAGGTCACTGACAGCGACCAGTTCTACGTTAGGATGATTCTGCAGTCCGAAGGCAGCTCCGAATTTACAAACACCGTAACCGACGATACCCATCTTAATTTTCCGGGTACTTTTTGGAGTCCAGACATTTGATGCGTCTATTGCGGTTTTCGTTTCGTCGAACCCCGCGATTTTTGGTGTATCGGCGGCCGAAAGGGCTCCGGCTGCAAACGTTGTGCCGGCGGCCAGAACTGATCGCATGAAAAATTCACGTCGTGAAAAAACCATTTTTATCTCCCTGTCTAATTATAAAGGCGAATTAAATAAATCCAGAAAAGAGATGTATACTGTACGACGTTATAAATTCGGCATTTCCGGGGAGCGCGGACGCCATGCCTGACGGCAGGCAGGTCTCGTCCGCATACTCCAAAACAGGCGTCTCGCCTGTTTTGAATTCCCTTTTTTAAAACGGTCTTGAGTATATCTTTCCTTGACTGTTAAACAATTAGGTAATCGTTCACGGATATAAAGTGAAATCACGGATAACACTGATTTTCACGGATGGTTTTTTGGCAAACAAACTTTTTTATGATAAAATTATTTATTATCACAGATAGAAGGTTTCGTTTGTTATTGTAAAATATTGTATTTTACGGCAGACTATCTCTGTTTATCCCTGATATCCATGGTTCCAAAATCGTTCGTGAAGGGTTACCAATTTAGATACAAGTCTAATCAAAACAGAAATGGAAGTCAAGCGTTGAAATGGGAGGATTATCAATTATTCGAATATTTTCTTTTTGTTTACAGAATAGTTGGTAAAATGGGTGAAATGAACTGTACTTTTAATAGTAGGTGAAATGAACTGTACTTTTAATAGTAATAGAGTAATCGTTCACGGATATAAAGTGAAACCACGGATAACACTGATTTTCACGGA
>CAYUAP010000026.1:0-45308 GCA_964442735.1 uncultured Planctomycetaceae bacterium
ATCTGTGTTTATCCGTGATATCCGTGGTTCCAAAATCGTTCGTGAATGGTTACGAATTATGGTATTTGGTAATCCGTGTTTCTTGAAAAACCAGGCTTTCAGAACGGCCTTTAATCATAACCTTTATAAAAATGAATGATTCAATAAAAGGATATTTTTTTGGCATTGTTGCCGCCATCACCTATGGTATGAATCCACTGTTCGGAATCCATCTCTACCGTGATGGTATGAGTACATCATCTGTACTGTTCTATCGTTTTTTCTTTGCTTCGATCATGTTGGCGGTTTATATGCTGATTCGCCGGAAATCGTTTGTTCTTCCTAAAGCACAGATTCCATTTATCATAGTAGGGGGTCTTTTGCTGGCCTTATCCTGTATGACATGGTTTATGAGTTTTAAGATAATGGATTCCGGGATCGGAGCAACCATTATGTTTGTATATCCGGTTATGGTGGCGATGATTATGGTAGTGGGATTCCATGAAAAGCTGTCCACCTTCATCGTGATGGGACTCGTATTTGCGTTAGCCGGTATTGCTGTTTTGTGCCGTCCTGGAAAAGGGGCGGAAGTGAATCTTCCCGGAATTGTATATGTACTGATGTCCGCTTTGACCTATGCCGTCTATATTGTCGGTATTAAAGTTTCACGCTTGAAAGAAATGGTACCGGAAGCATTGACTTTTTATGCGATACTGTTCGGCATGTTATTTTTTCTAATGCAACTGCGAATGGGAGCCGACCTGCAAATAATACCCAACATTTCCGCTTTAGGAAATATATTAGGGATTGCCTTTTTCCCGTCTTTTCTTTCTTTCTTGTTCATGGCAAAAGCGATTCCTTACATTGGAGCAACCAAGACCGCAATTCTTGGAGCTCTGGAGCCTGTAACCGCAGTCGTAATCGGAATATGCTGTTTTTCCGAACAATTCACCTGGCAACTAATGTTCGGGATTATTCTGATTCTGACTTCCGTTGTCGTCATCATCTGCGGGAGAGAACAAACTCCGTGACAAAGAGGCGTGACAAAGAGGAATGACAAAGAGGAATGACAAAAAGATAATCCCCTATCGAGTCCCGGCGATTGTCTTGGAATTCCCCCGACGGAAGGTGGACACATTTAATCGTGTCATTGATACGCTGGTGGACATTCCGAACGATCTGAATCCGTACCAGTTCGACGCGGCGATTTTCGTACTGAATCGTCGTTTTCGAAAGGTGTTATTCTTGTGGATAAAGTTGGGCTACACAAGACAATTGAGGCGGGGATCGTTTTGGCACAGATGTTTTCTGTCGGGAAGAAATGACTGTTAGTTCTCTGTACGCCGGAACTTCGCAAGCATTGGACGGACCAATTTGTGGAGTATTTTTATATTCCTGTAAAGATTTTAGGGATTACGCAAAAATAACTTTTATTCAAGAAAACAAAACAGACGGGAACGCCTGTTTTGTGGTAATGCGGAGGGGACATCCCTATTCCAGTCCGATCTGTAAAATAATCCAGTCAACTCCTGTTTTTAAGTGTTACGAACCACGAGTATGCCCTATAAGAACTTTAATTACGCGAGGGCCCCTACTTCTTCTCCTCCTTTTATAGATCATACACCTATCCAGTTTTGGCGGAACATTACAATAGGAAACGATGATAGGAAAAAGATGTTTTACTAAAAGGTAAAATTGGTCCTTGTTTTTCTCTGGACAACACCTTCGAATTCCAGAGAAGCATTTAATAAAGCAGTAGATGCGCTGCCACTTTTGGAAATATAATTTGGAAGTGGAACGATTTTAATAAAATCCGGATTCGGTTTATTGAATTCCCGAATCGTATCTTCTATAGTCTTGGACGGATTATAGGTGATTGCTTGAGGGCCGGTGGTGGGAACGCGACATCCCCATAATACTTTACCATTTAGGCGGTATTCGACACTCTGCAGGAAGATCTTTAATGAAATACGACCCATTTCACCACGAGATCCTAACAGACTCGGCCTTGGTATTCCCAAACCCCGATCTGGTGAATAGGATATTGTTTCTTCTTTTTGTGTGTCTTCATAACGTACGACCAGTTCTATATCCGCATTGTCTTTTACTTCGATATTTTTTTCCTTAAGACGCGCGATTAAGATCTGATGTGTTTCTTCTTCGTCGGCAAAATCATTTAATTCCATAGTTAATCGGATGGTCGATCCGGGATGAACGGCAAAACTTTCCTCCATATTCAACTCTGCTAAAAACTGTTCCGCCTCCGGATGAGGAAGTGTGTATCCGACCAAACCAGTCTCCCGGTTATCACCAAGACCATGACGTATTATGGTCCAGACCTGCCCTGCATGGTATTTCGTTATGGATTCTATTAATGGCTGATAACTACACAACGGTAAACCTTTTTCCAGATCGTATAAAACATTACCCAGAAGAAGTGTTTTTTCACTTGTCCAGATTATTTTTGTACTCGGAATTCTATTGTCTATCGCAATATCGAACAGTATTTTACCGGACAACATTTCGTAGACTTGAAGTGAATCCTTGTCGGAAACGGCCAATAATGTTCCCGATGGTGAAAAGGCCGACCGAAGTAGGAGTTGATTACTCAATGGTAGTACACCCAATAATTTACCACTTGACGTTTCACGAATTTCAATTCTGTTCTTTTGCGATATTGTAAATAATTTGCGATTGGGAGAAAAGGCAAACGTACTCCATAATGCACTAAAACTGTATTTCGATTGCATGGCATCCAAATCCCAATAAACAATCTGTCCTCGTTGTTCAGTAAAAATATGGCTATCATCGGCCCAGGCGGCATTTTGAAATTCGGTGTTCTGAAAACGTGTTGATCGCGAATCTTTTGTATTTGGCAAGTAGGGCATAAACCTTTTGGCGATTACAGGAGTTTCTCCGGAAATATCAAAAACACACAAAACCTCTTTTTTATTGAAGCCGCCATTTTTAGGTTTACGCTCCTGAATACAAAGAAATTTATTTCCATCGGGAGAAAGATCACATCCGGTAATCTGAAAAGGAAACTCCCATATTCGACTTTCTTTTGTCTTGAGATCGCTTGTTACAAGAAAGTCATTTCCGGTTAACGTATTACCATTACGAAAACAAAAGACAGCCCGATTTGATTGATTATTCCCTATAAACAGTCGTTCATTGGGAAAAACAAAACTTTTTTTAAATTGTTCGTCGTTTGGAATCGGAATCATTACCGACTGTGTTGGTGGAGCACTTAATTCCACTATGTCAGGAGTAACGGACCAATCCACCTGTTCTCCCGAAGAGAGTTTTTGTTCTCCTGTTCGACTTCCACCCTGTATTTCATCCGAATCATCAATGGTATTATTCGATGAACTGTCTCCTAATGTTGACTTTTTATTGGAGGAAATATTTTTATTCGTCTCGGCTTCGGCTGCCGAAAACGGATTCTCCGCCATCTCCGCCAGATATTTCTGATCTTCCGGACTTAATTTTGAGATCAGAATACTCAATGTTTTTCCATTATCTCTTTTGAGGACAACTTTATCCCCCTCTTTAGAGACAAATTCCGCTTGAATCGAAAATTTTCCCGAAACATCCTTCCAGGTTCGTACTTCTTCTGAATGGAGCCCCTCCATTAGTCCAAATAAAAAAACGATTCCAATTAAATAATACTTGACCGAAGTCATGACAAGTTCCTCCCTAAAATGAAAAATAATATGATCGTTTCGAAAATCACAGGTTTTTTCGAACCTCCCTTTACTTTATTGTATCAGTATATCATTTTACATCAAGAAAAAAAACAGGTTCATTCCAAAATATTAAAAAAGTTGTAACTTTTATTTCGGGTAACTATTCACGAACGATTTTGGAACCACGGATACCACGGATAAACACAGATAGTCCACCGTAAAATACAATATTTTACAATAACAAACGAAACATTTTTATCTATGATAATAAATAATTTTATCATAAAAAATTTTTTGCCAAAAAACTATCCGTGAAAATCAGTATTATCCGTGGTTTCACTTTATATCCGTGAACGGTTACTGTTTTAGGAATAAAGAGTAAACATTTTGACCGACAAGGACACCACGGTATTGAATGTAATCTTTGTTTCCTATTTGATTTTCAAACCGGGCAGGAGTGGACTAGCGTCCAGGAGTTCCAGCTCCTTGACCATATTTTGAGTTTCTTCCTTGTATTTTCGGAAATGCGGTGTATTAAGGTGACTTTTATAGGCCATTTCATCGGAATAAATTTCCATAATAGTAATACGGGTTGGATCGTTTTTTTCCGCGACAGCATAGAGAGTCAAAACACCTGGCTCTAAATTCATCGAGGCCGTAATTTCCTCTTTAAGAAATGTATTATAGGATTCCAACTGGCTTGCTTCGACCCTGATTTTTGATAGACGAACCATAGGAACAGACTGGGGAGGATTGATTTTCGAAACGGCATTTCGATAATCTTCATCGGAAACAGGTTCCATCCATGTATTTTTATTCGTTTTAGGATTACATTCAATGGCCAGATGCGAGAACCAACAGTCGGGAGCGGCCCCATGCCAATGCTCGATATTGATGGGAATTTCAATAATATCACCCGGAATCAGACGTTGTGCTGCCTTGCCGCGCTCTTGATAGTAACCGATTCCTCCAACCACGATTAAGATCTGCCCTCCAGAGTGTTTATGCCAGTTATTACGACATCCGGGCGCAAATGTAACGTTGAAAACAGGGACGGCCAACTCTTTATTGGATGTTAATGGAGCAAGCCATGATTTTCCACTGAAATACTGGACGAATCCCGTATTCTCCTTGCCAAGAGGGAAGAAACCTGGATTTATGGGCGCGTAAAGCTGTTTTTTTACAAGGTCGAGAATAGCGTTAATTTGTCTATCAGTTAAACCATTCTTTTTTCCGATAGCAATGTGGGCGTTTAACTGCGGTTCGACGTCTTCAATGGCCGCGAGCATGGCAATTGTAGCGAGTTCACGTGTTCTCCAATCAAGATTGTCTCGGGCAAAAATATCACCGAAGAGGTGTGCTTTCAGATATTCATCGATAGCTGGAGCAAAATCGAATAGTGGACCTTTAACCGGAGCCCCACAGAGTTTGGTCTGATTGACCGTTCCAAAATCGATACTTTTCCCCTTCGGTACCGGACCTGGAAATACACCTTGAACATCTTTATTTCCACGCTCTTGCAAGAGAACCATAAATGTTTCCAAGGCGTTGAGACTTCGTGGAAATCCACAATAGGCGTAAACTTGAACCAGAATTTCCTTGAACTCGTTTACCGTAACTCCCGCATCAAGTCCGGATGCTAACGCCGTTTTGAGTCCCGCTTGATTCCCCCTAGCCGCGTTTGCCGCTACCAAAACGATGTTCTGTTCTTTTATATTTAATGAATTCACTTTATCTTCCGCCTCCAATGTATTGACGATAATAAATAAAAAACCAAATATTCCAATTCCTAATAATGTCATGTATTTCATGATATTTTCCTTCTTGTCGTGATTGGCTCCACGTTTGTTTTAATCGAATATACCCAATAATCAAGGTAATCGATATGTTTTTGATGTTTGTGAACAATATGAAACAGATTGTTCCGCTGCGGTAAAAGAAGATGTACCAACTCCTACGTTTTTCCTTCCTCTTGAAGTTGTAAATATTTTTCAATCGTTTGGACATTACAGTCCGCATCGATCAGTTGATCGATCAACGTAGTACGATTCTGAATGGTCAATTTATTTTTCATTTCAATAGATCTTTCATGGGTACTGTTTACGGTTTCTTTTATGTTGATAGCATAATTATATTTTCTTTTTGAGAAATAACAAATGCCTGTATCGTATATCATAATATGCCTGGGAGGTATTTTCCTCCTGTTAAAATAGACTTCGATCTATTGAAAATATCTAATAATGTCCAGTCTCCCCTTCGACATTATCGAATCTTGTCTTTTTTGTATTTCAGATTTCTCCGTTCATTTGATAAATACATACACCCCATATTAAATTATATTCCATAAATTATATTCCAATTTATAACATGGAGGAAAAAGACCGTTTAATAGTCGAAATTTTATTAAAAAAATTTTTTCTACTGTTGAAATCTCTTTTAAAAGATATTATACTGTTGGAATTGTTTGGAATCGTTGACGATGGGATACGGTTCTTTAATAAACTAACGGTATTTAAGGAGAAAATTTAAATGCGTAAAGTATATGGAATGATTCTGGGAACATTTGTTCTCTGTTTTTCCGGTTTTTTGTTGGCGCAAGAGTTGACGAGCGAGTCGGAAGTCAAAAAGAGTGAATATGCAAAAGACTTCGCGATACAAGGTGAATATGTAACGCCTGGTAATGGTCGTGCCTACCAGTTTATCGCGGACGGTAATGGCAAATTTCGCGTAATCGGATATCCGGGCGGTCTTCCGGGCGATGGCTGGACACGAGAAATGGCCCGATTCTACGGAACAGCCACCATGGAATCTGAAAATAAAATCGTTGTTGTTGGATCTAAAATGAATATTCCGAAACGCGCGGCAGAAAACAAGGATCCGAATATTATTTTTGATGAAAAACAGAAGAGCCGCCCCATGTCCCTTTACAAGGATAATGGTAAATGGTATTTTCTGAACAAAGAACCTGCGGAAGCAAAAAAAATATTCCGTGAAAGTCCAACCCTCGGTGAACCCGCTCCGGAAGGTGCTTTTGTGGTTTTTAACGGTAAAAATCTCGATAATTTCCTGCCAGGAGCTAAAATGAACGAAGAAAATAAAGCCATCTGGTCAGAAGCCGTCTCCAAGCCGTTTGAAAACAAGCCCTATCATTTACACCTTGAATTCATGCTCTCTTTTATGCCGACCAAGACCGGTCAGGCCCGATCAAATAGTGGTGTATATATCGCAGAATCCTATGAATGTCAGGTTCTCGACTCCTTCGGACTCGAAGGTGAAAATAACGAATGTGGGGGCTTCTATCAAGCTTCGAAACCGATTGTCAATATGTGTTATCCCCCATTGACCTGGCAGACCTATGATTTCGATTTTACGCCCGCCAAATATGAAGGCGATAAAAAAGTAGCCAACGCCCGAATTACCGTTTTACATAATGGTGTTATGATCCATGATAATCTCGAATTGCAGAAGGAGACCCCCGGCCGTAAAAAAGAAGCCAATGAACCACGTGGCGTCTATCTGCAGGGCCATGGCAATCGTGTTCAATATCGTAATATTTGGCTTGAATATAAATAAAATTACTCCCAATAGTAAATATGACAATTCAAATACAACAGTTATCTTTCCAGCCCAATGGCCATACCATTTTAAGAGATCTTGATATGACTATAACAAAGGGCGAATATTTGACAATAGTCGGTCCTAACGGGGCAGGAAAAACAACTCTTTTACGTTGTATTGATCGTATTATTGAAAATTGGAGTGGTAATGTAATATTAAATAATGTCTCGATACGTCGTATTTCCCGTAAAACATTGTCCAGACAGATAGCGTATATTCAGCAAAACGCTTCCATCCCTCCGTTTACGGTGGGTCAATATGTCGCGTTATGTCGATATCCACATTTGTCTTCGTATTCCCTTTTGACATCCAACGATTATGCCGTTGTCGAAGACGCTCTACAGGAAATGCACGCGGAAATGTTGATTCATCGTCCCATGAAGACCTTGAGTGGCGGCGAATGTCAGAAGGTTCTATTAGCCGCCGCCGTAGCTCAAGAGACCGATATCCTTCTTCTGGATGAACCAACCGTGTATCTGGACTATCGGCATCAGGAAGAAATGGCCGATTTTCTTCTTAAAATTAATCGAACGAAAGGCACAACGATTATCGAAGTCACCCATGATCTCAATCATGCGGTCCTTCATTCAAGTCATTTAGTTGCACTCAAACAGGGGACAATCGTATTCGATGGTCCTCCAAAAGAGATGATCGACCGTCGTCGATTAAAGGAAATTTATTCAGTAGACCTTCAAACAGTCTTCCATCCTGAAAAAAACCTTCCGATGATTGTTCCCTATCGTTAAAATTGGCCTTTTATCATTCTGAAAATTATGTTATAATTAGAGCAGTTGTGTGTTTAGTTTCTTTTCAATCGTAATTGAAAGCAGGAAAGTTATGTCACGGATGATATTAAATAAAGTTTTACTGATTTCTTTAATGATAATACTGCCAATAATGGCAGGTTGTCCTAAAGGAAATCCTGCCGTCATGGAAGATGTACGCTTGGGAAGAGAGTATCTGGATCAGAATGATCTTCCGGAAGCCATAAAGTGTTTTACCGGAATTCTGGAGAAGGAGAAGGCCTGTGTTCCCGCCTTAACGGGACGAGGCGAGGCCTATATTCGCTCTTCCCGCTTTACGGAAGCGGAAAAAGATTTTACAGCGGCAATCGCCCTTAATCCAAAGGATTTATCGGCATATCGAGGACGAGGAGAGTCGTATTTGGGACTTCAACAATGGCAGAAGGCGGTCAACGATTTTTCGGTGGTTCTCAAATTAGATGCGCATGAAACAGCAATACGCGCCAATCGTGGTTTTGCCCTCTGTCGGTTGAATCAATATAATGACGCCTTGGCCGACTTGAACCTTTGTATCGAAGAAAAACCGGTCGTTGCCGATTTCTATCAGAATCGTGGTGCAATCTATCAAAAACAAAAGAAATATGATGCTGCCATAGCCGATTTAACGAAAGCTATTGAACTGGAGCCCGGTAATGCGGTCCTGTGGGGAATTCGTGGAAAAATATATGCCGATTCCGGACAATGGGATAAAGCCTTGAATGATTATACGGAATCGATTAATAAAGATATAAATTCATTTTATGGATATAAATATCGTGCCCTCTATTTCAAACGAAAAGGGAATTGGAATGCGGCTCTCCTTGATTTGAATCGTGCTCTTGATATAAACCCGAAGGATCCCGAATGCTGGTATGAACGTGCTGGCATCTGGTTCCAATTAAAAGATGAAGTAAAATACCATAAAGATTTGGAAAAGGCGAGTGAACTCGATCCTGTACATTTTATTTTGGATGATAAACGGTAAATCTCCATGGCCGATAATAACTCAAACGAACAGGAATTAGACCCGCTTCGTAAACCAATTGTCTGGTTAAAAGGCGTTGGACCGAATCGGGCTTTGCTTCTCAATCGTTTGGGACTCTATCGATCATACGATCTTCTCTTCTTCTTCCCACGTAATTATCAGGATTTAAGTAATTACCGTAATCTGAACGAATTGGAAGAAAACAGCGTTCAGACTGTTTGTGGAAAAGTCGTTACCTGGGAACTCCGTCAAACACGACGCGGTTCGATCCTGACCTTGGACGTCTTGGCTAATGGCGGTACCATTCAGGCGATCTGGTTTAATCAACTCTATATTATACGACAATTTGGCGTTGGACGCCGACTCCTTTTAACCGGAAAACCACGAATGAAAAATGGAGATTATACCTCTATTTGGCAAATGTCCCACCCACAAATTTCCTGGCTCCCCGATATTCCTTCGGAAGAAAACCCGTTGAATTCCGAATCTTCAGATGCGGAATCATTAAAGGATCCACTTCTGCCGATCTATCCTCTAACCGAAGGATTACAACAACATCATCTCCGTCGTATTTTTAAAGGAGTTCTTCCTTCATTACCGGACCTGCTTCCTGAAGTTTTTCCAGAAAAATGGCTGGAGGAACATCATCTGATGCCTATTGCGGAAGCGGTTCGCAATATTCATTTTCCCATTGATATCGAACATAAAGATCAAGCACGTCGACGATTTGTCTATCAGGAACTGTTTATTCTACAATTGGCTTTAGCAGTTCGAAGACAACAGCATCAGACGAATATGAAGGCACCAATTCTGGAATACTCCGCACGTATTGACAGTCGAATACGCCGAATTCTTCCCTTTGAATTAACACCAGCCCAGAATAAAGTCGTTAAAGAAATATCTGCAGATTTAACCCAGCCGGTTCCTATGAATCGACTTCTTCAGGGAGATGTCGGTAGTGGAAAAACACTTGTGGCCGTCTATGCCATGCTCCAGGCAGTGGCAAATAAACGACAGGCCATTTTAATGTCTCCGACCGAGGTTTTGGCACGACAACATCTGCGAACCATACAAGCCCTTTTACAGGAGAGTCGAGTTCGTATAGCCCCACTGTTTGGAGGTCAAAATGCTATTGAACGTGCTAATGTTCTTCAGGATATTCAATCGGGAACCGCACAAATCATTATTGGGACCCAGGCGATTATCTGTAATGATATTCCATTTCAAGATCTTGGTTTGGTCGTTATCGATGAACAACATAAATTCGGAGTCCGACAACGGGCACAACTCAAAAGCGGAACGAAATTCGATCCCCATTATCTGGTTATGACGGCCACCCCCATTCCACGCAGTATAACCATGACCCTTTTCGGTGATTTAGATGTATCCATATTGAACGGCCTTCCCCCCGGACGTTCGAAGGTAACTTCTTCAATCGTCGAGATCAATAAACGTTCTCAATGGTGGGACTTCTTTCGAAAAAAACTTCGACAGGGCCGTCAAGGTTATGTCGTTGTTTCTCGTGTGGACGAACAGGAATCGGAGGAACTTCGCAGTATTCGAACAACCTTCGATGAATTAAGTCACGGTGAACTAGCTGATTTTCGCTTGGCAATGATTCATGGTCGTCTGTCAACGGAAGAAAAAGAAGCAATTATGAATCAATTTCGAGTGGGCGAAACCGATGTTCTTATAGCCACCTCTGTAATAGAAGTTGGAATTGACGTTCCCAACGCAACAATGATGGCCATAGAAAATGCGGATCGTTTCGGTCTGGCACAACTGCATCAATTGCGAGGACGAATTGGTCGTGGTCAATACCCGGGCTTTTGCGCAGTTTTTCCAACGGAATCGATAGTAACCTCCCTGAATTTACCGTCCGATACCGATACAAGTCCCCAGATACACAAGGCGGAAGAATCGCTGGAGCGATTAAAGATTTTTGTCCATTCGACAGATGGTTTCGCTCTGGCAGAAAAAGATTTCGAGCTTCGTGGGCCGGGCGAACTACTCGGTACCAAACAACATGGTATTCCCCCTTTTCGAATCGCGGATTTGGTTAGGGATCAAGATCTGTTATTGGAAGCTCGTCAGGATGTATGCGAATTGGTAAAAGAAGATCCCGGTCTTAAAGAACCGGAACATCGCAAACTTCGAAAACAATTATTGTCACGTTACGGTTCTCTCCTTGATTTTGGAGATGTCGGTTAAACATTTTAAAAGGAAAAGAGATTGATATGTACGAAATATTAATAGCCATTCTTTATATTCTGGCAGGGGGCAGTATTCTTGTGGCAGGTGGTGAAATACTGGTTCGAGGTGCTACCCGTATTGCCCTTCTAATTGGAATTTCCCCCCTGGTTGTCGGATTAACAGTAATTGCATCCTGTACCAGCGCTCCAGAATTGACCGTATCCCTGATGGGATGCTTGCAAGAAGGAGGAACTCCTGAAATCGCCATCGGTAACGCTGTCGGAAGTAATATCTGTAATATCCTCTTAATCCTTGGTTTTACAGGTGTCATTTGTCCTATTGCCATTTCGGCTAAAATGATTAAACAGGAAATTCCATTTCTAATTGTAATCTCCGGACTGTTTTGGGTTATTGCAATGATCTCATATCATGTTTCCGGTGTTCATTTTATGCCTCAATGGGGAGGAGCCGTTTTTATTGTTGTGTTGTTGATCTATGTCGCCTGGACCATCCGGGAGGCACGACGTGAAGAAAATACGAAACTGGCCGATCAAATTAAAGAACACCGAATGTCGAGTCCTATACCGGAAAAAGAAGTGAAAATAAAACGTACCATGTCGTTTTATTTGTGTGAAAGTATCCTGTCACTCCTATTGATTACAGTCGGTCTGGCATTTCTGATATTTGGTTCCGATCTCTTTATTAAGGGATCAGTCTCCGTGGCAACGTTTATCGGAGTCAGTACACTTGTCATTAGTTTAACTGTTCTGGCAGTTGGCACCTCTCTTCCGGAATTGGTCGTTAGTGCCGTTGCCGCCTTTAAAGGCAAAACAGATATTGCCATAGGAAATATTGTCGGAAGTAATATTTTCAATCTGCTTGGTATTCTCGGATTGACTTCTGTTCTTGTTCAAGGAGGATTGGATGTATCGCCTATGGCTTTTTGGTATGATATTCCCATTATGTTTGGTACTACGGTTATCGGAGGATATTTTTGTATTACAGGAAAAACATTCGAGCGCTGGGAAGGATTTACACTCCTTGCCTTTTATGTCGGATATGTTGTCTTCCTGTTTTGTCGAAGTTAGGGTATACATTCATAATTAAAGTCATATTAAAGTCATATTAAAGTCGTAATTAAAGTATGAAATGGAACACACACATTTGACCGAAGGTCTCAATCCAGCACAACTGGAAGTTGTTCATTATAAAGAGGGACCACTTTTGGTCCTGGCCGGTCCCGGAAGTGGTAAAACCAGGGTTGTTACCCATCGAATCGCTTGGTTGATCGAAGAAGGAGTCGCTCCCTGGAACATAGTGGCCTTGACCTTTACCAATAAAGCAGCCGATGAAATGAAGAATCGTGTTGCCCAATTGGTACCCAACCGGCATGTTTGGATAGGAACGTTTCATCGTTTTTGCGCCCGACTTTTGCGTGGTTATGCGCCAATGGTCGGTCTGAATTCCAATTTTACTATCTATGATATGAATGAAAGTCGTCAAATACTTGATTCCCTAATCGAACGGACCGCACTTCCCAATGGAGTCGATAACGCTAAAATAGCGTCGGCTATTAGTTGGGCAAAAAATGCGCTCATTCTGCCCGAAAACTATCAGCCGAAGCCAGGAAACCTTCTCGGTGATGTTGTTTTGGCCGTCTATCCTGAATATCAACAGGCACTTCAAAAGGCCAACGCCGTCGATTTTGATGACCTCTTAATCCATTTCGCTGTACTTCTCCGTGAACATCCGGAGGTTCGTCATGAATTGGATGTTCGTTTTCAATATATACTGGTCGATGAATATCAGGATACGAACCTCGTTCAATATGCCATTGCCCGTGCTCTCTCGCAGGATTATCCCAATCTTTGTGTTACAGGAGATCCCGATCAGTCGATTTATGGCTGGCGCGGTGCTAATATTAGAAATATTCTGGAATTCGAAAGAGATTTTAAAAATGTCAAAACAATTCGTCTCGAAGAAAATTATCGCAGTACTCCGAATATTCTGGCGATTGCGTCCGATTTAATTGAACATAACAAACTTCGTAAAAAGAAAAAGCTGTTTACCCATAATTCGCCAGGGGGACGTCCCCGAGTCCTGATTTGTCAGGATCATCATGAAGAGGCCAACTCAATCGCCAAGGAAATAGCACGTGAAATAGCTATTGGTAAAAGAACGCCCGGTGACTACGCTATTTTCTATCGTATGAACGCCTTGTCCAGAAATTTGGAACACGCATTCCATCAATATAATATCCCCTTCCAACTCGTTCACGGAATCGAATTCTTTCAACGCAAGGAAATTCGCGATATTATCGCCTATCTTCAATTAATCTATAATCCTAACGATATCGTTTCGTTTCGTCGCGTTATCAACGTTCCCGCTCGTGGAATCGGTCGAACAACCATGGCTCGACTGGAAGAATATGCCCAACTGCATAATTTAACGTTATGGGAAACTACACGAATTTTCTCTCAAACAACTCCAAAGAAAAAACTGCATCGAAAACGTTCGACTGCCAATTCAAATCAATCTGAAAAATCGGAGGATGATTTTTTGCCCCTGGAACCTGTTTCATCCTCAATTCCATCGATTCCGGCCAAGGCAAAAGCAGCCTTGACACATTTTCTGGAATTATTGGATCGACTTCGTTCTATGGCCGAGGATTCCGATCTGGAAGTTATCGTATCCTTGTTAATCAAGGAAACTGGTTATCTTTCTTCAATACATAACGAAGGAGGTGAAGAAGAACAACAACGTTTGGCCAATGTTCAGGAACTTTTAACGGAAGTTCGTGAATTCGATAATATATACCGTCAGGATAATGTTATCAATGATTATCTGATCGATCCGGAAAATCAAAATAACGAAGATCGCCTAGGACGTTTTTTGGAACGTACCGTTCTGGTAAATGATGTTGACGATTGGAAACAGGATTCGGATAAAGTGTCACTAATGACCCTTCATGCCGCTAAAGGACTTGAATTTCCCGTCGTTTATATTATTGCCCTGGAAGAAAAAATATTGCCCCATGAACGATCCATGAACGATAAAGCCCAACTGGAAGAAGAACGCCGCCTACTTTTTGTTGGAATTACAAGGGCACGTGAAGAACTCCGTTTGAGCTATACCATGTTTCGAGAATATCGGGGTTCGTTCAATGTTACCATTACAAGTCGTTTTCTGTATGAAATTTCAAAAGACAACCTTCAACAAGTCGATTCTCTAGGAGAATTGGAGGAAGGAATACAGGAATCGCCAATTCCAGTATTAGAACCTGTCTCTAAACGAAAAACCCGAAAAAAGAAGATAAACGATTTATCGGATGAAGATGCGAATATTTCCCTTCTTCACGATCCAGACTCTGTTACACGAAAACGGTCCAAAGACAAAAAAAGACCGGATCCTTCAGAATTTGACGGTATTGATGAAGAAGTCGTTTATGAAGAGGAAGTGGAAATAGAATACGATGATAATGGTGGAACCCATCAGCGTCCCCCTCAAAAAAAGGAAAAGAAAAAAATTTTACCAGTCTTGTCTCCACGTGATATTACAATTGCATCCGATTTGGTAAAAAACAAGGCACCAGAAGACAACACTGCCAATATTCCGGTTTCTGTTCGGATTGGCGCTTTAGTTCGTCATAAAGATTACGGAATTGGTGTTGTAAAGGAGTTATATGGTTCCAAAACAGATCGAATGGCCACTGTCGATTTTATGTCAGGCGTTGGACAGGTGGATATTCTTCTCTCCGATCCCAAATTAACAATTTTACAACGCCGATCCTGAAATACAGAAAGACGTTGTTAAACGTTTTGAAGATCAATTTGTAAAGAAAGGAATTTGTAACCAATGAAATATAGCGAAATAGAAAAAATTTCATTATGAATTGGAAATGCTGTCAAGTCGTTTTTGCAGTTCACGTTTTCCAATTTTTGACAATTCGATAATTTTAGCCTTGGCCTCGTTGTTCGGAAGACATGTTCCGGATTCCCAACGACTAACCGTATAATAACATACACCAAGTAATTTTGCAAACGTGTTTTGCGAAAAACCAAGTTTTGTACGGATTCTCTTAATTCTTTCTGCAAAACCATTGGGTTTTTTGGATTCATCAACAGTGGTTTCGACTGCGGGTTCCGGCTTCTGTTCGGATGGATTTTTTTGAAGATTACGGATCTGTTCTTTCTGATCTGCAATCTGTACGCGAAGTTTTGCGACTTGCGTTTTTAAGGGTTCCAAGGCAGCCTTGGCTTCTTTTTTTGCAAGACGATGTATTTCATCATTCAGTAATTTTTGAAGATTTGCCATTTTGAAGTCTCTCCTTTCAGGTTAAGTTTGATAGATTATAGATAAAATAAATACAATCTATATTATTCAATATAATTTTAGTATAACATTGATTTTGCATTTCGTCAACCGTATGTATATATTTGAATTAAATACTCTTTATTGTATTATACAAAATTTCTTGTTTTCCCAACTCCAAACCGGGAATTTGCTTAAATTTGATGTCATAATAAAAAATATAAATAGTGTAATGCAATAAAGATCAAAACACCGAAAACCTCAAACGATAACAAGGGTAAATTTATTACCATTGACAAAAAGAGGGTCTATTTTATAATAATTAGTTTGTGCTGATATGATATTTTCAGATAAATCACCTTGAGGAAAAAATGTCCGATCAAAAAGAAAAATGGATAACCGTATCCGAATCGCGTCAAGCGGAATCAATCGGTAAAAAAGTAATACTAAAAGGATGGGTTCGAACCCGTCGTGATTCCAAGGGAGGATTCAGTTTTATAGAATTGAACGATGGTTCCTGTCTTGGCAATGTACAGATTTTAGCCCCTAATATACTTCCTAATTACGAGACAGACGTCACACGTTTGACCACAGGATGCAGTATATGGGTAAAGGGCCTGGTCAAGGAATCCCCGGGCAAGGGGCAGGCGACCGAAGTCGAAGCCCTCGAACTAGGCGTTTATGGTGAATCACCATCGACCTATCCACTTCAGAAAAAGAGCCATTCCCTGGAATTTCTTCGGACTATCGCCCATCTTCGTCCACGTACTAATACGTTTAGTGCCGTAGAACGAATTCGTAACAGGGTTAGTTACTCAATACATCAGTATTTTCAGGAACGTGGTTTTTACTATGTTCATACTCCGTTGATTACCGCCAGCGACTGTGAAGGAGCGGGCCAGATGTTTCGGGTCTCTACAATAAATCCGGCCAATCCCCCTCGAACGGAGACAGGACAGATCGATTATACACAGGATTTCTTCGGTAAACCATCCTATTTAACAGTTAGTGGTCAATTAGAAGGCGAAACATTTGCCTGTGGCATGGGACGTATTTATACATTTGGTCCCACTTTTCGCGCGGAAAATTCCAATACGTCCAGACATTTGGCCGAATTCTGGATGATTGAGCCGGAAGCCGCCTTTTATGAATTGGAAGATAATATGGAACTAGCGGAAGGTCTTTTAAAAAGAATATTTTCCGACGTTTTAAACAGTTGTCCCGAGGATATGGCCTTTTTCAACAAACAGATCGATTCTACTATTATTGAGACACTTCAGCATATTATCAATAGTGATTTTGTACGTTTAACCTATACGGACGCTGTTGACATTCTGAAGAAGTCCGGGAAGATTTTTGAATACCCGGTCGATTGGGGAATCGACCTCCAGAGTGAACATGAACGATATTTAACGGAAGAGCATTGCAAAAAACCGGTTATTCTCTATAACTATCCCCGATCAATCAAACCGTTTTATATGAAGGTCAACGATGATGGGAAAACAGTTCGAGCCATGGATGTTCTGGTTCCAAAAATAGGTGAAATTATTGGGGGAAGTGAACGTGAATATAATTTGTCCGTTTTGCAACTGCGTATGGATGAACAAGGCTTAAATAAAGAAAACTATTGGTGGTATGAAGATTTGCGCCGATATGGTTCTGTGCCACACAGTGGATTCGGTCTCGGATTCGAACGCGTCATCCAATTTGTAACCGGAATCGCAAATATTCGGGACGTCATTCCATTTCCGCGTACCCCGGGAATATGTGATTTCTGATTAATTCAAACTGTAACTTCTTTATTCGTAATCATGAATAACATCGTTTTTCACGGATAGCCTTTTGGTAAACGATGTTTATTCTGATAAAATATTTATTTGATAAAATGTTTACAGGAATGTATTTTTAGGCTTGATATAACAAAACGTTGTAATATTCGGTATACTATCTGTATTTATCTGTATAATCTGTCTTTCAAAATGTATCTCGTTGACATTTTGAGTGATTAACATTTATTTGATGTTGTTTCTTTGTTTTTTTTAAGATAGAATATTCATAAAATAAAAAATCAATTATTTTTACCTTTTTTTATCTTGCAAAATTCTTCTGTGCTTTCTTTATTGGAAAAATATTACCATAATCTCTTCGAAATGCTTGTTTTTCAGGGTAATATTGTTTTTTAGAAAGATCGTAACGGATTGTTTGTGTTTCCTGTGTGGACTTGGAAATTCCTGTTTTTAAAGTTACACCCATAAAATTTTTCCCTGCCTATGGAAATATCCCCAAAAATATGGATAATCAAGAGAAGTATCAGTTTTAGTTCAAAACCGATGAATAAAGACCCGCCCCATTATTCTAAAAAGGAGAAAAACAGATGAATGTAAAAACGTTCCTTTTCATGTTGTTTCTGTTACTGCTGACTACAGTTAGTATCAGTGCAGATGAACAGAAATTGACATTGGCACAAAATGGCAATAGTGATTATGCCATTATTCTTCCAAACGAAGCAAGTGCCGTTCAACAATCGGCAGCT
Source organism: uncultured Planctomycetaceae bacterium (assembly GCA_964442735.1). Taxonomy (GTDB): domain Bacteria; phylum Planctomycetota; class Planctomycetia; order Pirellulales; family Thermoguttaceae; genus JAUNBG01. The sequence continues at coordinate 18,091 of CAYUAP010000026.1, forward strand.
CGGGAATTACAAACCTTTTTCAAGGAGATCACAGGTATTTCCCTGCCAATTAATCACGAATCCGATACAAAAACGACTCCAGACTCCAAACATTTTGTAATTGGACCTTCGGCAACATCCGCCCGTCTGATCGGAACCGGAGTCGATGAAACGAAATACGGATATGATACGATTCTAATCAAGCGAGTCGGAAACTGTATTGTCTTTTCCGGACACCCAAAACGCGGTCCACTCTATTCCGTTTATACATTTTTGGAAGATTATCTCAAATGCCGTTGGTGGACTTCCAAGGAGTCCACAATTCCGCGTCAGTCAACAATAGCCATCGGAAACATTGATATTCACTATACGCCTAAACTGATTTATCGTGAATCGTTTTATCGTGATTCCTATAATGGGACCTTCGCGGTTCGCGAAAAATGTAATGGAAGTAGTAATCAAATTCCTCCGGAATTGGGTGGTCATCATTCCTTCCAATATTTCGTTCATTCATTCTATCCTTTAATACCACCTGAAAAGTATTATAACGATCATCCTGACTGGTTCCCGGAAATAGATGGCGTTCGTAAAGTAGGACATCCCGGCTGGGCCGGTATGTCCCAGGAACGCAAGGCATTTTTTGATAAACTTGACCCCTCGAAAATTTATAATGCCGGTACTCAACTCTGTCTTTCCAACGAGGATCTCTGTAAAGAAATTACAAAAAATGCAATCAATGCCCTAAAGCAGAATCCCGACGCAAGTTTTATCTCCATTAGTCAGAATGATTGGCACGGCTATTGTACATGTCCGAAATGTACCGCCATTGCAAAAGAAGAAGGTTCAGAAGCCGGTAATCTCCTCCGATTCGTTAATAAAGTCGCCGAGGAAATTGAAAAAGAATTTCCCAATGTCTATATAGAGACACTTGCCTATCAGTATACACGTAAACCACCCAAAATAACCCGACCACGAAAAAATGTTGTTGTCCGACTCTGTTCTATCGAATGCGATTTCGCGTCAACACTTCAGGAAGGTCCACAGAACAAGACTTTTCATGAAGATCTGGTCAATTGGGGGAAAATCGCGCCGAATCTGTTCGTTTGGGATTATGTAACCAATTTTTCACTTTATCTCCTTCCCTTCCCAAATTATAAAGTATGGAAGGATAATATTAACTTCTATATCAATAATCATACGATAGGTCTCTTTGAGCAAGGTGATTACCATCTTCCAACCGGCGATTTCATTCAATTACGAAATTGGGTTATGGCCAAATTGTTATGGGATCCTTCCCTCGATCAGGGTAAACTAATGGACGAATTCATTTCCGGCTATTATGCACAGGAACTTGTCCCCATATTTCGCAAATATTTCGATCTTCTCGCAGATACTGCACGTGCGTCCGAAAAACATATCGGTATTTTCCGTACCTCAACCCGGGACTGGATGACCTATGATACAATATCGGAAATTACACAACTCTTTAACAAGGCGGAAAAAATAGGATCGGAACTGGAAAAAAAGGATCCGGTTCGTTATAAAGGACTTCAATTCAAGTTGCGTCGGGAACGTATTCCACTCGACCTGGTATGGCTTCAGGACTGGAATTACTATCGCCTGTTTGCGCGATTAAAAAACTGTGAATTTGTCGGTCCAACCGATCCACTTCATTTAGCCGACGAATTTGCGAAAAAACTCAAGGAAAACGGTTTGACACAATATCGTGAATCACATGGTGTACCGATAGAAGAATTTGTAGCAGGTCTCAAGGAACCCTATCTCCAGAAGGGAGGCGTATTTGTCGTTCCTGATATTTGCAAAAATCTTCCCCAAACATCCTGGCTCGACCTTCAGCAGTACGACTTCAATTTGAGTAAAAAAGGTGAATGGACCTTTATCGAAAACGATTCCACCGCCTCTAATGGTAGAGCCATTCGTATGCCCGGTACCCATTATGAATGGGCGACGAGTTGGTCTGTCAATCCCTATTTGAAAATGCTGGCCCCAGTTAAACAAGAGAAATCAGAAAAACCGCTCTATCATCTTTATCTTTATGTCCGATGTGAAGCAGATACCGACGAAGGAATGGCAATGACCACCGGCGTCTACGATACCAAGGGTAAAAAGGGTATTTCCGGCAAAGCCATTTCCGTCAAGGAATGTAAAGGAACAGCCTATAAAATGTTCGACTACGGGACGACAACCCTGGAAGACGGCAGTTACTTCTGGATCGCTCCGGAACGACATCACCATGGTCTGAAAAACGTCTATATTGACCGAATGATTATTGTTCGTGAAAAATAGAAGGAGACTATTCAATAGGGGCTACAACGTCACCTTCTGGCATAGGTGTCCAATATTCAAGTTTGGCGATGTTCCAGTTCATGCCAATGATGAATACGATCCATAATCATGGTTTTGTTTGAAATTTAACAACGTTGTTGCCCCGATCAGAAATATAACCGATATTGTATCCTCTATTAACTATACTGTACAACGTTATAAATTCGGCATTTCCAGGGAGCACGGACATCTCGTCCACATCCTTCAAAACAGGCGTCTCGCCTGTTTTGAAAAATAGACTTTTATAACGACCTTGAGTATAACAGACCATGCAAATAAATGTTTACTCGTATTAAATTCACCTACTTTTGAGGGACAAGATCATAAACACGAACGTAATCAATTAGATTTTCATCGGGAAGTTTGGCTTTTTTGATATCACCGCCCCAGTTACCGATTTCATCTGACAACTTAATATATAGTGGTTTTTCGCAAATACCGGCAGCCGTAGTTTTCCACAGTTCTTTACCATCAATATAAAAGCGATAATCAGTATCGGACCACCAGCAGGCAAAGGTATGAAAACCTTCCATAATATTGTCAACCTTGGCCGCATAGGCAGTAGATTTGTGGTTTTTCCCATATCCATCCCAATGAATAGCGAAATTAACACGATTATCAAGCCATGGCTTTTCCATAATATCGATTTCCGCTCCGTTTTTACTTCCTTCACCCGGATTGCCTTGTGTATGATCATACAACCAGAACGCCGACCAATGTCCAACTTCTTTATGCATTTTCATACGAGCGATAAAGAACCCTTTAGCCTTCATATATTTTCCGCGCGTTCGAAGACAGCCATCAATAAATCGGCCTTCGTCATCTTTTAGGACCATCATTTTCAAATGGCCTTTACCATCAAGGGCAAAAGATTTTCCACTCCAAAAACCGTCTCGACGAGGTATTTCCGGAGCCTCCCATTTATTCGCATAATCAATTTCCGTTCCTTCAAATTCATCATGCCAATCAAGTTTCCATTCCATTCCCTTTGGCGGTTCTGGCAGTTTATCCTGAAATTGTCCTTTTAATTCCGGAAACTCTGCCGCTTGAAGCCCCATCGTCAATACAAAAAACAGGGAAATAATCATTCCCGTAAATTTTCTTTTCATAAAAAACAACCTCTCTTGTAAATATCGTCTTTTTATAATAAACCTATTCAAGGAGTTATCTCCTTGCCAATATTACTAATAATGGAATTATACAAAATAAACATTGAGAATACAAGAGGTGGATAAAACATAAAAATATAGCTTTATTCCAAGTCGATTGAAGTCGTTATTAGTACATGAAACAGTAGTCGGAGATAATCTCTTTATTTAGAGATAAACTCTTTATTTAATGTCGAAAATTTTCAGATATTTGCGCCTTCTGCGAACATATATTAGTTGCCTGACAGGACATATAGACAGAAAGCCTGTCTTCCTCGGCTACAACTGTCTTCCAAAAGGAAACAACGATGTATTTTCCTTCCGTTAATTGGGTCAGTGTAGCCAAAATATCATAAATGACCGAATATGATAATATCCGAAAACCTTGTTTTCAATCATCCTTTTGGCAGATCGTATGAACCGCTGGAATATTTGCGTCAAGCGAGGGATAATCGCTTCGATTATGCGAACCACGCGTTTCGCGACGATTAATAGCTCCTTCGATAATAAGCGCAGCTACTGTCAGCATATTTTGAAGTTCCCAAGCGTCTGGCGAACGAAATTGATGCGCCAAAACGTATTTGGACCATCGTTCAATATTCTCGCGCGCCTCTAAAAGACCATCTTCATTCCGAACCACTCCAACGAGACGCCACATTAAACTTTTGAGTGAATTACGAATATCGATAATATCGACCAGTAACATTTTTTCAGTAATGTTTTTAGGAGCGTTTTCACAGCTTTCACACCCCTTTTGAAAGGTACACTGACGGCATTGGCCAATGGCAAGTCGTTCCGGTCCGTTTTCGATAGGATAGGCCGAATAAAGGTCGCTCATTTGGAGTGCCATTTCCGAAGCAAGACGTCCCGTCTTTTCACCATAAACAAGAGCTTCCAATAAACTGTTGGATGCTAATCGATTAGCTCCGTGAAGTCCGGAACTGGAAACTTCACCTGCTGCCCATAGTCCTTTAACACTGGTTCGACCATTGTAATCAATCAAGACACCCCCCATGGCATAATGGGCCCCGGGCCTAACCGGAATACGGTCTTTAGCGATATCAATATCAAATTGCGCACAGATATTAGCAATACCCGGGAAACGATGATAGATCCAATTGGCTTCTTTATGGGTTAAATCCAAATAGACATTGGGATGATTCGTCTTGTTCATTTGTTGAACGATAGAACGGCTAACAACGTCTCGTGGTGCCAATTCACCGCGTTCGTCATAATCGTACATAAAGCGATAACCATTTTTGTCCTTTAATTGGGCCCCTTCGCCACGCATAGCTTCCGTAATCAGACTTCGACTGCCTCCGGCAATATAAAGAACGGTCGGATGAAACTGAACGAATTCCATATCGCGGATTCGCGCTCCGGCTCGCCAGGCCATTGCAACACCATCACCACAAGCAACCTCCGGATTTGTCGTTTCCCGATAAAGCTGTCCCAAGCCACCACTAGCCAAAATAACTTGCTTGGCCCAAACGAGTTCCGTCTCTTTTTCCTTCTTCCAATAGACAACCGCCCCATGACAGAAATTATCTTTTGTCAGTAGATCAAGTGTAAAGGTATTCTCCCAAATACGAATATTAGGTCTTTTTTTGACTTCTTCGATTGCGGCCCGAATGATCTCCTGACCGGTCGAGTCGCCGTTTGCATGAATTATACGAAAATGATCGTGGCCCCCTTCCCTGCCAAGACAAAGAGAACCATCCTCTTTTTTATCGAAATTGGCTCCATGCTCAATTAACCATTGAACCTCCTCCGTTCCATGCCGAATAATATAATCGACCACTTTCGGATCACAAAGTTCACCTCCGGCTATCAATGTATCCTTAACATGATTTTCATAGGTATCGTCTTCCAAATCCCAAACGGTAGCAATTCCCCCCTGGGCTTTATTACTGTTGGAATTAATCAGTCCCGCTTTACATATAACCAGAACACTTAACGAAGGATCGACCGCCATTGCTGCACGGAGCCCGGCCAAGCCTGCACCGATAATCAAAACATCCGTAAAAAAATGGGGATGTAATTTCGCATGAAACGGCGCTAAATATCGAGGCTCCTTCAATAAAGATAATATATCGGACACAATCACGGTACCTCCTTAAAATTTCATAAATTTACAAAAACACCACCTCTAATTACAAGCATACACAAATTATTGACTTTTTCAAGAGGCACATCCCCTTCTTCCAGTTAAAAGGACATAAACTTTACATATTGACATATTAAGTAATTGATGATAAAATTAAGTATATTTTGTGATGAAGATGGGAACGAACGTATAACAACAAGGTATCTGTATAACAATATGTTGTTTATTATTACAACAAGATATTTGTCAAGAAACTATATTTCATGATGTATCGTTGTATTCTATCGTTAAGGCCTGTCATCTATCGAAGAAAAACATAAAAAAGATATATAAAGATGTGGAAAAACTGTTTCAAACGTATTTTTGATGTTATATTGAGTCTGTTCGGACTCGTTATTATATCGCCAATCTTAATTACGGTTGCCCTAATAATCAAGATAACATCGCCAGGTCCTGTTTTTTATCGCGGTGTTCGTACAGGTCTGCATTATAAATCATTTCGAATTTTTAAATTTCGTTCAATGGTTGTCAATGCGGAACAAGTGGGAGGAACAACCACAAAAGATAAAGATCCACGTATAACCTGGATTGGTGCGATTATCAGAAAATATAAAATAGATGAACTTCCCCAATTACTTAACGTTTTAAAAGGTGATATGAGTTTCGTCGGCCCTAGACCTGAAGTTGCTGAATATACCGATATCTATACAGAAGAAGAAAAAGCCATCCTGTCAGTACGTCCCGGAATTACCGATTTTTCAAGTATAAAATTTGTCGATTTACAAGCACACGTTGGAAGTGGAGACGCCGATAAAGTTTTTCGAAATGAAATTTTACCAGAAAAAAACAGATTACGACTCAAATACGTCCACGAATGTTCTTTTTTGGTCGATATAAAAATTCTGCTTTGGACTACATTATTAATTCTAGCCAAACCATTTAAACGTTTTTTCAAATGATTTAACTAATAATATAACAAACATTTAAAAGAAATACTTGAATACAATGGAATATACGAACTTGCGTTCCTTAAAGATATCCCGAGTCGGAATGGGTGGATGTCCGTTGGGGGGTTATGGGTGGGGTGATACAAACGACGAAGCAGCTCAAATGGCTGTAAAAACCGCCTTGGAAAGTGGTATTACTTTTTTCGATACCGCCGATGTATATGGATTAGGTCATTCAGAGGAACTTCTCTCCCGTTCCTTGGGAACGGAACGATATAATGTCTGTATCGCGACCAAAGGGGGTATGCGCTGGGACAGTTGTGGTAAATGTACAAAAGACATTTCTCCTGTCTACATCAGAAGTGCCTTGCAAGCAAGTCTCAAACGATTAAAACTGGATAAAATAAAGCTCTATTATCTGCATTGGCCGGATGGTCACACTCATATAGAATCAACCATGGAAGAACTCGTTCGATGCCGCGAAAAAGGTATGATCGACGAAATCGGACTATCAAATTTTTCGGCGGAAGATATTGAAAAAGCCATAAAAATCGTTCCCATTGCAGCAATACAAATTCAATACAGTCTTGTCGATCAAGGACCGGTCCGTCTCTTGCAAGATACAATAAAAGCCAATAAACTCGCGTTGATTACCTGGGGGTCACTGGCACAAGGACTGCTGTCTGGAAAATATGACGAACATTCCTGTTTCGAGAGCAATGATCGACGGAGCCGTGATATTTACGTCAACTTTCATGGCGAAAAACTCAATGCCAATATGAAAGTTGTCCGTTTATTAAAACAATATGCCCAAGAGCTTGATAAAACGCCAGCTCAAGTGGCAATTCGTTGGCTACTGGATACGGAACCTGTCTCCGCAATTTTATTCGGAGCAAAAAATCCAAACCAAGTTCTTGATAATACAGCCGCCGTTGGCTGGACTTTAGAGAAAGAGAAAAAACAAGCACTTGCAGAACTGGGACAGAAGGCTTCCCAATTATAAAAAACCTTCCCACCAATTTTATTTTGCTAAAAATTTCAGAATACTGTTCTCGATAGACAGAGGATCTAAACCATAATGTTGTAAAAGATATTTCTGATCGCCAACGGTTTTACAGAATTCAGAAGGAAGAGCAATCGTCTTAAAACGAGGATTAAGTTCCATTTCCACTAACGCTTCCATAATGGCACTTGAAAAACCGCCGATACGAGAATGTTCTTCCAAGGTAACCAATACACCAGTCTTTTCAACTGCGGTCGAAATGGCCTCTTTATCCAGAGGTTTTATGGTATGCATACTTAAAACCTGGGCATGAATTCCTTTTTCGTCCAGAAGAGAAGCTGTATCCATGGCAGTTTTCAACATGGTTCCCGTCGAAATCATGGTCAGGTCGTTTCCGGATCGTACTTCAATGGCCTTGCCAAACTTCCAATCGATAATATTAGAATGAACAATCGGTTCACCAGCCCTTCCTAGCCGAAGATAGGCCGGTCCCCGGCCTTGTGACAGCCATTCGGTTGCGGCTGCCGCCTCTTGCGGATCTCCAGGGGCTAAAACATCCAGATAAGGTAGACTTCGCAAGATCGCTATGTCCTCCGTTGCCTGATGCGTCATACCAAGAGAACCATAGCACAAACCGGCTCCAATACTGACAGAAATGACATTCGCATGATGATAACAAACATCGTTTCGTATCTGCTCCAAACATCTCAAAATAGGAAAATTCGCTATTGAATAGGTAAAAACAACTTTTCCAGAAAGAGCAAGACCCGTAGCGATCCCAACCATATTCTGTTCCGCAATTCCCACATTAAGATATTGTTTCGGAAAACGTTCCGCAAAATGGGTGACTACACCAAAACCCAAATCACCAGTCAACAACATTATTCTTGAATTATGTTCGGCCAGTTCCATTAATTTTTTAATAAAAGCGGTACGCATTATATTCAATCCTTTCAGACTTTATTCTTGATTTAGTTCCAGCATCGCACTGTCATATTCTTCTCCTTGTGGAGATCGATAATGCCATAATACAGTATTTTCCATAAAACTAACCCCTTTTCCTTTAATGGTATGGGCAATCACGCAGGAAGGTTTTCCCGAGGTAAAAGGAATCGCCTCCAACGAGTTTACCAAAGCCGAAACATTGTGACCGTCCACTTCCTGGACAGACCAACCGAAGGAACGCCAACGTTCGGCAAACGGTTCAAGGTTGACAATATCGGAAACATTTCCCATTGCCTGAATTTTATTATAATCGACAATAACAACCAAATTATCCAAGTGATGGTGTGCGGCAAACATAACAGCTTCCCAAGTCGATCCTTCCTGACATTCACCATCACTTAATACGGAATAAATCCGATAGGATTTTTCATCTATTTTAGCGGCCAGAGCCATACCGTCTGCCATGGGAAGACCATGCCCCAACGAACCGGACGATATTTCAATTCCAGGAACTCCTTGAGAAGCGTGCCCCGCAAAACGTGCTCCATTCGTATAAAAACTGTCAAGCCACTCGATGGGGAAAAATCCTCGTTCCGCCAATACAGCGTAATAAATTGCGGCCGCATGGCCTTTACTTAATATGAATCGATCTCTATCTTCCCAGTCGGGTTGCTCCGGTTTCAACTTTAGGATCCTTCCATAAAGCACGGCCATTATTTCCGCCATCGAAAAATTACCACCAACATGGGAACTTTTAGCCCTATTGATCATTCGGATAGAATGTTTGCGTAACCGGTTAGCCAACCGTTCCAATTCATCTATATTCATTCCTGCCCCTCTTCAGATCTCTTCATCGATTATATTAAATGGCCTGATTAAGTCATCTCAATTCAATGCCTTTATTTCTGTTAATCTTTTTTATTCCTTTAATTATATCACCACCTATATTTTCTTCAAGGGAAAGAGGTTATTCTATTTTACAACAGGTCCCCCGGGAAGTCATTGACGGAAAAATCGGTAATGCTACAATAAATATTAGGGTGATAAAGGAGTCAAACTCCATATCCTATTAAATAACTTTTACTATAAAAGGAGAAAAATTAATGACGGAATTAAAAGGATCGAAAACCGAAGCTAATTTACAAACAGCATTTGCCGGAGAATCACAGGCACGAAACAAGTATACCTACTATGCTTCCAAGGCACGAAAAGAAGGCTACGTTCAAATAGCGGATCTCTTCGAAGAAACCGCCAATAATGAAAAAGAGCATGCAAAAATCTGGTTCAAACTACTTCACGGTGATAATATTCCCGACACCATTGTCAATCTGAACGATGCTGCAGACGGTGAAAATTATGAATGGACCGATATGTATGCCACGTTTGCTAAAGAGGCTAAAGAAGAGGGTTTTACACGAATTGCCATTCTATTCGAAATGGTCGGAAAAATCGAGAAGACCCATGAAGAACGCTATCGTAAATTACTCAAAAATATTGAAGACGGCGTTGTTTTCTCCCGTGAAGGTGACATGATCTGGGAATGTGCCAATTGTGGTCATATTATTGTCGGTAAAAAAGCTCCGGAAGTATGTCCTGTCTGCAGTCATCCAAAATCCTACTTCCGAATTAAAGCCAATAACTTCTAATGGATTCAATCCCATTTCAATCGGGACGCATCGAAGACAGGACCGTCGACGCAAGTACGTCGATAGTCCCATTGTCCGGAGTCGTCCAGATAATTCACAACGCAACCGAAACAAATTCCCATACCACAAGCCATCGGTGACTCCAGCGAAACCCAGCAACGTAAATGAAGTTTTTCACACTCCTTCGCAGCAGCCCGAAGCATCGGTTTGGGACCACAGCAAGCAACTTTTGTCTTTTCCGCCGGTACACCCGATTTTTCGAATATGTCGGGAAGCAGGTCCGTTACAAATCCTTTTGTCCCCATTGAACCATCTTCCGTGGCAATATGAACCGAAACTCCTACGTTTGCAAAATCATCCTGACAACAGATTCGTTCTTTATTTTTTGCACCATATAACAAACTGACCTGGCTCCTGGGCCGAACCGGAATCCGATTCAGAAACTGCTGGGCAAGCATAAAAAGGGCCGTTTGACCAATTCCTCCCGCTATCAGAATTAAATAATCTGTCATAGAGACGCCCTCTTGAAAATAGGAGGCATACGGAGCATTATCGTTTCGGTCGTCAAGTACCTCCCAGCCTTTCCCTAATGGACCAGTCATAGTCAGAATCGACCCTGCCGTCACTTTTGTCAGTCGTTCCGTCATATTTCCAACAACGAGATAGATAACGTCAACCAGACCCGAATTGGGAGATGCAGCGTAAACGGCAAACGGCCGTCCCAGCAAGGGAGACAGACTATTAGGCAATCGAAGCATCACAAACTGACCTGGTACAATCCGCGTCGTGAAATCAGGAGCCATCAGTCGGATTTTCCAAGTATATTCCGCTATCCGTTCGTTTTGAACAACCGCAACTTCTCCGGTATAACGTCTCTCAAAATGCTCGTGAATATGTTCCATCTTCGTTTTTTACCTTGACACTTTTCTATCTCTAATCACTATCTTTTAATTCCAGCCGCCTGATATAGTTTATCGACTTCATCCCGAACAAGAATACGATATTCGCCGGGAACCATCTTCCCCAATTTAATCGGACCGATAGCCGTTCGCTGAAGACGAAGTACTTTATGCCCCATACGTGCCAGCATTCTACGTATTTCCCGATTTTTACCTTCCCGCAGGACAATCTCCAAAATAGAACTGTTTTTATATCGAGCCTTAAAGACGACTTCATCAGCCTGAACAACTGCTTCGGCCAGATGAACGCCCTTTTTCAATTGATCGATAATTTCGCCATCGGCAAATCCGGCAACCTGTACTTTATATTTCTTCGAGACTTCGTAACGAGGATGGGTCAAACGCTGTGCTAGTGTTCCATCATTGGTCAAAAGGAGAAGACCTTCACTGTTTTGGTCGAGACGTCCTACAGAAAACAGGCGTCCAAAAGAGGCTGGAACAAGATCGATGGCCCGTGGTCGTCCGGTCGGATCACTGTTCGTACATAAAACACCCTTCGGTTTGTAAACGACCAGATAGACCTGTTTATTCTTGAGAAGCTGTTCGCCATCCACCATAATTTTCTGACCAGGCAGAACACGAACCCCCAATTTATTTACGACTTCACCATCGACCAGAACACGGCCCGTCGTTATCAATTCTTCACACTGACGACGACTGCCGTAACCAGCAGCGGCCAGGACAACTTGCAGACGCTGTCCTTCCGGATTTTCAAGGGAAGAGAGCGGAACCAATGGTACATTCTGTGGTATAAAACGTGGTCTTCTCCCTGTTTTAGCAGAACCGGAACGATATCGGGTTCGATTGCCACTACCGACTCCATAACCACGTCGATTCGACCCGGACGACCCGAATTCCGATCTGGATCCACTCTTTTTCTGCGAACCAGGACCGCCGCCTGAACTCCTCTTTTGTGTTCGTATTCGACCTTTTCCTGCCTGGGTCGGTCCTCTTCCCTTTATCGCTCTACGCTGTTGAGCCATTGTTCCTCTCCTGTTTCTGTATGTCTAATTCTTTACCAATTTTATTATACTATTCTTTTTATCTATAAACAATGGAGGACGATAAATTTTTTCATTAAATGATTGACATTTACTGAAAAAACGGATAAAATTAGATAATTGAAATGCGGACAACATCTCCGCTTGTATATTAGTATATTCATTAAAAATTCATGGAAAAAAATTCATGGAAGAAGATAAAAGCAATCCCCCTACGAAAGACAAGCCGGAACAGGGACGCCCCCAATGGCTCCCCTTCTGGTTCTATCCTTCTTGTTGGATTATAACCGCCATACGTGGATATCAACTCTTTATCAGTCCCATGCTAGGAGCAAACTGTCGTTATACTCCCACCTGTAGTCAGTATTTTATTCTAGCGGTAAAAAAGTATGGAGTTATTCGCGGAAGTCTTAAAGGGATCTGGCGTATCTGCCGTTGTCATCCTTTCTGTAAAGGAGGCGAAGATTATCCTTGATCTCCACACTTGGTTGCGAACACATCAACAAGGAAGTTGGCTTGAATACAACATTTTGTTCACTTCCTCCCAAAACAGGTCTCCCCACGTTTTTGGAATTACGGGACTGGAATGTTTAAGGTTTACATACCAATAGGGATAAACTGGAATATATCTAATATTATAAAATATCACCGATCATTAAAATTAAGTCCTTGACAAGGTTTATTATTGGAAAAACAGGAAAAAAATATGAAAAAAGCGATTTTAAGTTGTATTATTGTTTTAATAATGTCGTTATCACACGCATTATTTGCTGGAGAAATCAAATATGAGGATGGAATTGGAATAGATGACGGTTTTCCCGGCGGTAATATTATCGTAACGGGACGGAAGGAAAACGAAATTTATCTAAAGCCCGATTTACGCGATACCAAAGGCGACTGGTTCTATACTGCGTTTCGAGTTCGCGGGGCACAGGGCAAAACTCTTCGTTTCAAATTTGACCTGCCAAATCGCGTGGGAGCACGTGGTCCGGCAATCTCCAATGATTGTGAAAAAACATGGCATTGGCTCTCCAATCGACCCGGCTTCGATTCACAAAAATTCACTTATACCTTTGATAAAAATGAAAACGAAGTGATTTTCGCAACAGGTCCACTTTATACGCAAAAAAACTGGGATCTCTTTATCGCGCAATATAAAGGTAAACCTGAATTTGTACCCGGTGTCTTGTGTAATTCGCGTAAAGGAACTCCAGTTGAACTCCTACGAATTGGCTCGGAACTTGCTAACGGCAAAAAATCGCAATTTGGCATTGTGCTGTCCGCGCGTCATCATTGCTGTGAAATGATAGCCAATTATGTACTGGAAGGTATTATCGAAGAAGTAATGTCGGAGAACGAAACAGGTACATGGCTTCGGGCACATTGCCGTTTTCTGATTGTACCGTTTATGGACAAACCAGGCGTTGAGGCGGGAGATCAGGGGAAAAATCGGATTCCACACGACCACAATCGCGATTACATTCAAGAGATTTATCCATCGGTAAAGAACTTCAAGCGCACGATTCTATCGGAATTTAAGGATAAAGAAGTCTTCTTCACGGACCTTCATTGTCCTTGGATTCGAAGCGGTAAATATAATGAACGCATCTATAGTCCTTCGGTTGGTGACGAAAAGAGAGCATCCGAAATTCGTAAATTCAGTCTCATATTGGCCGAAGAACAAAAAGGTAAAGCCCTTCCCTATAACGAGAGTTTCAACCTGCCATTCGGAGTCGATTGGAACACAGACAAGAATTACAAACGCCAACCAGGTGAATCGCCGACCATGCCGTCGAAAACTTGGGCCGAGTCCATACCAAATGCCATTTTCGTTGGCGACTACGAAATTCCCTATGCTAATGCTTCAGATGCCGAAGTCAATCCTGTGTCGGCCCGAGAATTCGGCCACTCGTTTGCTCGTTCAATAGTTCGATACTTAAAACCATATTGTAAATAACAGGAAAATCAGGTACGATGTGTCAGGGAGCGCATGATATTGGATCCTGTATCGTCATTATAGCTCGAAGTTTCAACGACCGTGGATGAAGGCATAGCAAGAATCCCGGTCTTCTGAAATTAAAACCGATATTGGAATTATTACCATATTTGGTTTGGTTAATGGAAGGCCTGAAACATGGGAATGTTGACAGAGCATCACCGATATTTATGGGATTCCCGCTCTATTTATTAGCATATGCTACTGATTACGAACACTTTAATTTACTTGTTCATTCAGGGAAACAAAACAGGCGAGACACTTGTTTTGCAGGAATACAACGAGACGTCCACGTTCCAGTCCTGTCTGTCAAATACTCCGGTCAACTCCTGTATTAAAGAATTGCCAAACACTACAAATATTATACAGTTTCAGTTATTTTATAAACTATTCGTCTGAAACAATTCTCCGAATTGTTCCGAGGAGGTATCAATTATTTCAATTCGGGATAGAAATCGGCTCCAACGGAGGTCATTTCGAAGATTGTCAAGACGTTTCGAAAAATAAATATCCAGAGGCCGTGTTGTTATCAGAATGATATTGGTACTCGTTCGTATTTTTGCGAAGAGGTCTTTTAGAACCTTTTCCAAATTATCCTGTTCCGAGGTATGAATAATCGCCAAACGTTCCATCATGGCCCGAACGAAGGGCAGACTGATTTTACCGGAAATAACGGGCGGTTCATCATTCAGTTCACCATTGGCCGCAAAATGAAAATCCCCGGAAAGAAGTCTTGTAAATTCTCGAATTAAGGTCGCGGAAAAACTGACCGCCAACTCGGCGAGAACAAAATCTCCCGTGGTTAAGGCTTCTGCTTGATAGAGGTCGAGTATAACCGCTACATCCTGATTCTGCCTTTCCTCAAACTGGCGTACTAATATTTTCTGATGACGGGCTGACGCACGCCAATGAATCCATTTTCGCGCATCTCCAGACTGCCAGTTTCGTATTCCCAATAATTCATCCGAGGTTCTCGACATAACATGTCGCGAATGATTCTGCTCTTCTGACCGAAGACTGTATAAATGAAACCACTCCGGAGTTAAACGACCGATTCGCGGAAAAACCAAGATGGACAACGAATCGTCCATCGTTCGGGACGACCGAAAAAAACCAAGTGGAAATCGGGTCGATATTGTTAAGGACCGAAATGTATATCGTCCACGTAATGGAAACTGGCCCGCATATGTTTTTCGGACAGTTTTTCCCGGACCGATTTCTTCAAAATAACAGGCAGGACGAAAAATTGCCCCTTTTTTTCGCCGATATAAATCCTCTGGATAAATAGAGGTATCCGGAACAATACAATCTTCCACTAAAACAGCCCAAGAGATATTTCTGTGACGCTCGTTCGCCAGATTTAATGTTACTAAAAACGAGTCACCTACATAAATTACAGTGGGTAAAGTCCGCTGTATCTTTAGGTTCTTCAGGGATCGTTTTCCAAAAATCCGATCCAAAAAGAGAAGCGATGTCAGAAGCGATGCGAAAAACAAGAGAAGATTGACTTCCCGCATAACAGCACCCAAAAAGAGGACTGCCGTAATCATTGAAAAAATCAAACCATCTCGAAACAATATTGTTTTTCGCATTTTTTAACCTTAATTCAAAACGATAATGAAGGCTTTATATCCTTCTATAACACTGATTGTCATGGATAGCCTTTTGACAAACAACGTCTATTACGATAAAAAGGGACCACGTTCTATGTTTTCAAAATTGTTATTACACTATTGTTATTAGTAATCGTTCACGGATATAAAGTGAAACCACGGATAATACTGATTTTCACGAATATTTTTTTGGCAAACAAACTTTTTTATGATAAAATTATTTATTATAATAGATAAAAATGTTTAGTTTACTATTGTAAAATATTGCATTTTACGACAGACTAACTGTGTTTATTCGTGATACCCGTGGTTCCAAAATCATTCGTGAATGGTTACTGTTATTACACTATTGTTATTACACTCTATTGTATCCTGTATGACGTTATAAATTCGGCATTTTCAGGGAGCGCGGACGTCTCGTCCGCATACTCCCAAACAGGCGTCTCGCCTGTTTTGAAAAATAGACTTTTATAACGACCTTGAGTATATTTTACGGTAAACAATCTGTGTTCCATCGTAATATCCGTTGTTTCAAAAAGTACCTGGTTCACACCTTGAGGACCTTAAATCTCAAGGCATTTTACAACTGGTGCCACCTGCTGCGGGAAGATAGGCGTTTTTGACATAATCGGAAACCATACGGTGCGCACTGAACCGCCAGGCTAATGTTGCTATCGAGTTCATCATATAACGAATCCATTCCAACGGTAGTCCATGTTCATCTACACGATAATACATTGGAATGACTTCATTTTCAAGTACTTCCATTAAAGAATCATGATCACGAGCATCACCAATGGCATCAACTTTATGGGAACTTCCCGTTCCAATGGCAAAACCGTTGGAGCCGTCATAACCTTCCGCCCACCAACCATCCAAAACGGAACAGTTCAGAACACCATTGAGAACGGCTTTCTGACCACTTGTTCCCGAAGCTTCCTGTGGACGACGTGGATTATTCAGCCAGACATCGACTCCTTGAACCAGATGCCGCGCAACATTAATATCATAGTCTTCGATAAAAACAACCTTATTCGCAAATCGAGTATCGTTACGCAACATGGCGATCTGCTGGATCAGTTCTTTTCCATATTTATCTGCTGGATGTGCTTTACCGGCAAATACAAATTGGACCGGTCGGGATGGATTATTAACAATGCGGGCCAATCGATCCAAATCGGACATAACCAACGTAGCACGTTTATAGGTTGCAAAACGTCGAGCGAATCCAATAGTGAGAGCTGTTGGATCAAGGATATTATTTGCCCGAGCCATTTCATCTTCCGAAGCATGGAGATTTTTAAGCTGTCGAACCAAACGACGTCGAGTAAAAATAACCAACAGGTTCTTTAAAACCGAGTGTGTTTCCCATAATTCACCCGGATCGATATTATAGACCTGTGACCAAACGTTGGGATCGGCCGATTCTTCCGTCCAGCCGTGCATATGTCGTTCGAACAGAACTTTCATCTGCCAGGCCATCCATGTTGGGACATGAACACCGTTTGTAATATGCCCAATTGGAACTTCCTCTTCATCTTTATTTGGCCAGAGATCCTTCCACATATGACGTGTTACCTTGCCGTGTAATGAACTGACGGCATTGGCGTATCGGGATAACTTCATTCCCAAAATGGTCATACAGAATTCTTCATTGGGATTCATGGGATTTTTGCGTCCAAGACTTAAGAATTGCTCTACAGACAGACCTAATTCTTCACGGAGCGGCTGTAGATGTTCCTCAATCAATTCCGGACTGAAATAATCATGGCCTGCTTCAACTGGCGTATGTGTGGTGAAGACTGTCTTTTGTGCAACTTCCCGAAGTGCTTCCTCGAAGGAAAGACCGTTATCCTGCATTCTTTCCCGAATGACTTCCAGGGTTGCAAACGCATTATGACCTTCGTTCAGATGATAAACGCCCGGTCGAATACCAAGAGCACGTAATGCCCGAACTCCACCGATTCCAGAAACAATTTCCTGACGAATTCGGGTTCGACGGTCACCGCCATAAAGAGTACTCGTCAGTTCCTGATCTTCCGCTGTATTTTCCGGAAGGTCTGTATCCAGAAGATATAAATCGACTCGACCGACTTTCATACGGCGTACCTTCGCATAAATAGGTCCCTTTTGGGTATCGATTTTAACGGTTATCATATTACCATTTTTATCGAGCGCGGGCTCCATGGGAACATATTCCACTTTCGTATCAATATATTCCTCTTCCTGCCAGCCGTCTGCTCGAAGATGTTGCTTGAAATAACCTTGATCATAAAACAGACCGACCGCTACCAGGGGAACACCCAAACCACTAGCACTCTTAATATGGTCGCCTGCCAGAATACCAAGTCCGCCGGAATAGATCGGAACTGATTCATGAAGACCAAACTCCAATGAAAAATAAGCGACCGGTTGCGAACCCAAAACACCAACGTTCTGTTTCGACCATAATGGACGATCCGCAACATATTGTTGCATTCGACGATAGGCCTGATCGATTCCTGTATGTAAACCTAACTCAAGAACCCGACGTTCAAGACGTTCCGGTGTAAACTCGCGCAACAGGGCTATCGGGTTATGTCCCAACTGACGCCAACGATTCGGCTCCAGTGATTGGAATAAACTGACAACTTCCGGATGCCAACTCCACCACAAATTCTGCGTTAAAGCTATAAATTTATCATAAAGCAATTGTCGTGATTTTTCTGAAGCACGATTCATCGGAGCTTCCAGCATTTTTTCTTCTTCTGTCATTACCTCTTCCTTTTTCTGCGTTGTCAAAAGATTGACTCCATATCCCTTCGGAGAAATGTATGGCTCAAAACCAAATAGAGCCTTTAGTATTATAACAACTTTTCTATTTCATAAACCTCTAATATATTTTTTTACATGATTTATCCAATTTTGTAAACACGTTTTACCAAAAAAATACACAAGATATATAAAATTTTTTAATTACACAGAAAGACAATAAAGTAAAAACTGTTGTACTAATTATTATAAAAACTGCTTTCCGCGTCAAGATACAACGTTGCATTGGGATGCAGTCGCATAATTGTGGCGGGACAATCCGTTGATATTTCGGCTTTAATGGTATTTTCTACGGCGATTTTTTTTCTTCTGCCCGGAACGGAGCAAATCAGACATTTTCCGGCCATTAAAGTCGGTATCGTTAATGTTATGGCCTGCTTCGGTACTTTTTCCAGAGATGAAAAACAACCATCGTTTACCTGCTGTTGTCGGCAGGTCATATCCAGATCAACAATTTTTACGGTTTGGGGATCATTGAAATCGGCAACATCGGGATCGTTAAACGCTATGTGACCATTTTCGCCAATACCAAGACAGACAACATCAATCGGTGCTTCGCGAATAATATGGTCATAGCGAGTACATAATTCATTTGGAGATAATTTTCCATCTCCTTCGTCCAATAAAAAGACTTGTTTAAAAGGCAGAAGATCAAAACAGTGTGTTTTTAAATAGTGGGAGAAACGTGCGCTGGAATCCAATGGCAGGCCAATATATTCATCCATGTGCAACGCGGTAACATGGGTCCAATCAATGTCTTTTGCCTGAACCAGGGTCTGTAATGTTTCGTTTTGTGAAGGGGCTGCCGCGAATATAACTCTGGCCTCTCCTTTTTCCGCAATTGCTTTTTTAATCGCCTCGGACGCATCCGCCCCCGCCTGTTCTCCCAACTCCTGACGTGTCTGATGAATTACAATATTTAATTGGCCTGTCTTCATTTTTTCTTTCTATCCATACCCGAAATTTATGCTCGAAATTTATACCCGAAATTTATACCCGAATCTATTTATATTCAAAGGAATTAAAGTGATTAATAGGTCCACCGCACACAGGACAAGTCCCCTTTTCATATTCACGAACTAATCCACACTGATAACAGGTATAAAAGACATGTTTTTCAAATTTCCAATAGTCGGGCGAGGATGCCGCTTGTTGACAATATTTGGCGTGAATCGTATCCGTTTTGAGTGCAACGGCAAACGTCTGAACCGCTGAATAAAAACCTTCCTCTTTTGCTTCCTGAATGAATTGGGGATAATCGCTCATCGCCTTTTCTTCATCATGTAACATATCCGCGATCATTTCCGGTATATTAATGTTACTGGTAGGCGTCAGATGCGCGTTAAGTGTTCCTCCCAAAAAGAGTGCGACTTTAGCATGACAGGAAGCATGAACCTGTTCCGAAAAAGAGCATGCACGAAATAGGGACGCCACTGAATAATATCCTTCCTGATACATTTTTTCGGCAAAAAATGAATATCGGCCATACGCCGACATTTCGCACGAAAATGCGGTTGCAAGATTAAGGATTGTTTTAGACTTGTCTACTATTCCTTCCACTCTGTTGATATCGTTCATTTCTATCTCCTTTTGGGATAATCGTTAAACATTGGTATCCGGACAAAATATCCCCGCTTTCGACTCGGCATTTTGATAAAGGAAACCGATCTTTACTCCTCTAAAGATTGTACGAAAAAAAACAGCCTTGTATAGATCTATTTAATAAAACTTTTATTTTTTATAGATAATATTTCTGTTTTATTTTCTTTTTATAGATAAAACACTTGTTCTTTTGATTTTACTGGGGTATACTAAATGATTGTTTCGATAACCTCGAAAAATGGATTTTCTGTCTGTAATTTTCTTCAAAAAACAGATTATACTGTACGACGTTATAAATTCGGCATTTCCAGAGAGCGCGGACGCCATGCCTGACGGCAGGCAGGTCTCGTCCACATACTCCAAAACAGGCGTCTCGCCTGTTTTGAAAAACAGACTTTTATAACGACCTTGAGTATACAACCCTTGAGGACGGTACTTTTGGGGAGAAGACCCTGGTTCAGAAATAACACAATAAATTACGCACAAATTATTTTTTCTTCCAAATAAAGGAGCCATAAATGTCTCAAGCCATAGAAATAGTGCCTTTTCATCAAATGGTATGTGGTCAGGAATTAATCTCCTTTGTTTTGTTGGCGGAGAAAGAAGAGGGCCGGACAAAAGATGGTAAACCCTACTATCGTGTTCTGTTTTGTGATACGTGCCGGAAGATAACCTATATGGTTTGGTTGGATTCCCCCTTTTTTCAAGACTGTAAAGAAAAATGGCAGATAGGCCAGTTTTATAAAATTCGCGGTATTTATCGCGAGACATCATCCTATGGTCCCCGATTGGATCTTAAACGGATACGGGTAGTAACCGCCGCCGATCAGCAAGATGGTTTCGACCCCAATCAGTGCCGTCTCTGTTCACGAATTCCGCCCGATACACTCCGGGAAGAAATACTGAATCTGGCAAAAGCCCAACTCGCTAAAGGACCTCTCCTGTTTTTGATCCAAAAGATATTTAATGACTATCATGATGCTCTGCTGGAAGCGGCCGCCTCCGGATACCATCATCATATCTATCCGGGCGGGTTATTGGAACATACCCTGTCTGTTACAAAAATAACAATTCAACTGGTGGACCATTTTCGTTCCTTCTATCCCCAAAAAAAAGCTTTATTATCGAAGCCATTGGCTGTGACAGGCGCTATTCTGCATGATCTTGGTAAAATGGAGGGTATGGAATCCAATGGTGTTCAGTATCGTCATTCTCTCTCTGGTGAAATGATCGGCCACTTTATTTTGGGGCGAGATCTGGTTCATCATTATGGCCCTCTGGTCGGCTTGGATTCGACAACTCAATTACTTTTGGAACACATAATATTAGCGCATTCCAAGTCTCCGGACTGGAATGCGCCTTGTATGCCCATGTCACTGGAGGCTATTATTATTCAAGAGGCGGATTGTGTGGAAGCCAACTATTCTTGTGCGCTCCATATTCTTGAAACAGATGAATCACCTCGTAATATAACATGTAAAAAAGGTCCTTGTGGCGCTTTTTTATGGAAGCCCTCGGAGGATAATACAAATAAATGACGACACCAATTTTAAAAATAGAAAAATTTTTAACCATTTTAGAACAAAGTCTCTTGACGACAAGAGATGTTGTCGAAAAAATTATTACAAAAATTCGTGAAGAAAATCCAGATAAACTACGTGATACCGAGTTTGTTGCTAAAGAACTTGTTCAGATCGGCTGTTTGACACAATGGCAGGTTCAGCAGTTAATGAAAGGAAAATATAAAGGTTTTTTCCTTCGACAATATAAAATTCTGGATCATTTGGGGACAGGCGGTATGAGTACGGTCTATTTGGCAGAACATATCGTTATGCATCGTCGTGTCGCAATTAAGATTCTTCCCAAAAAGAAAACAAATTCCGTCTATTTGGAACGTTTTATCCGGGAAGCACAGGCTATTGCCGCACTGGACCATCCCAATATCGTACATGCCTATGATATTGATGTTATTGATAATATTCATTATCTGGTTATGGAGTATTTTGAAGGGGAAAATCTGCGTTTAAGACAGGAACGGACCGGCCCCTATTCCTATGACGACGCTGTTAAATTCATTTTACAGGGAGCCCGCGGTTTAGCATACGCCCATCAACATGGAATTATTCATCGCGACGTCAAGCCGGATAACCTGTTGGTCAATAAAGACGGTAAAGTCAAACTCCTGGATTTAGGACTGGCTCTCTTGGATGAATCAATTATTAAAACCGACTCTTCCATTAACGAAAACACCATTTTGGGGACGGCGGATTATCTGGCTCCGGAACAGGCCATTAATAGTCATGAAGTTGATTTACGAGCCGATATTTACAGCCTGGGGTGTACTTTATACTATTGTCTGACCGCTCATCCTCCTTTTCCGACTGGTACGATCTCGCAACGACTTTTAGCCCATCAAAAGGAAAAACCGAAAAGTATATTTGAAGATCGACCTGATGCACCACAGGATTTAGTTGATATCTGTACTAAAATGATGGCTAAAAATCCTGACGACCGCTATGCTTCCGCAAATGAACTGATTCAGGTTCTTCAAAATTGGCTGATAGAATACGGGTTTGCCTCAAGAAACGATTTTCCGGATCCCAATCTAACGGCACCCATTCCCATGTCAGAGGATGATGTACGTGCTATAGAAGGAGAAACATCTTCTCTTGAATTAGACAGTTTTTCCAGTAGTTCCTCGTTTTCAATTTTAACCGATAATAATTCCAGAGTTGGCGGAATGGCAAACTCTTCCGGAAATAGTACAATTAAGCGGCAAATCCCAAGAATAGAGCCGGGTGATATGCTTTTATCCAGCGAAGAGACCTCTAAAAAATCGAGCAGCGATCCCTTTAATTCCATTTTAAACGATGTACTCCAGGAACATACCGCACGCCAAAAAAATAATAGTGTTTTCTCTAATGACAAAACTCCCAATCATTTGGAATCTTCCAAAAATTCTGATACTTCGAAAAAAATCGACAATAACCCTCAACTCGTTCATACGACTGGAGTCCAGCAGTATAAAAATATGAATCAGAATTCCGTTTCCACCTTGGAAGAAAAAACGGAAGAAAAGGAAAGACATTGGAGCACGAACATTCCAATATGGTTTTGGGCCCTGTTCGCTTCCGGTTATGTCCTCTCTATTTTTCTGTTTGGAATTCTGTTTGCACTGCTTTCACGACTGGGAAAATAATAGAATGTATTGTATCTATAGACGGAATGATGGGATCCGTTAAAAGAGAAACCAAAAATAGTACGAGCATTTAAAATTTTAAAAGTTCGATTTCGTCGATTGATGGAATCTCAATCTCCACGTTTTCGGACAAATCATTCAAGTCTGTATAATACCTTTAGACTGGAATTTCGGTCTAAAGTTCTTCGTTCGTAATTCAAGGATTTTGGTTAAGACACTGCATGTAAATAACTTTTCATATGCTATTTATCCCAAATAAATGATAACCTAAAGAAATATAGAGATTACACAAAGTACTACTATTGCAATTGTAATTTTTATTTACACACAGTTCCAAATGAAGAAACAGGTCAGTGTCACCTGTTATATCATTTCAGTCGTATCCTTCTTTTATGGCTTCTTGCAGACTTCCAGCACTAACATGGTTATATCGTCGCTTTGTGGTGTTTCACCAGCGTAATCCACAATTTCCGCACGAATTTTCTTTATCAGTTCCGCTAGCGTAACGTTCGAATCGTTTAGGACACCTTGCAGACACCCTTCACCGAATAATTCGTTTTGTGAATTCATTGCTTCGGTCACTCCGTCTGTATATAGAAAGAGGGTATCACCCGGTTTCAGTGGAACTGTGACATGGGTATAAACGGCTTCTTTAAAAGCCCCCAATATCATCGAATGTTTTAGGCGCAGATATTCCCAACTTCCATGGAGGTGTTTCAGAAGTGGGGGATTGTGTCCGGCGTTTACACAAATCAATTCGTTGGTTTGGGTATCTAATACCGCCAAAAACGCGGTTAAAAACATACTCGCCTGATTATTATGACACAACTCCTGGTTCGCCAGATTGAACGCCTCTTCCGGTGATTTTTTCGATAGTATCAACTCCTTTAGGAGCGTTTTAGCCGTCATCATGAACAAGGCCGCTGTTATTCCTTTTCCGGAAACATCGGCAATAATCAACGCAACATGGGTTTCGTCGATCATGAAAAAATCATAGAAATCACCTCCGACCTCTCTGGCCGTAAACATACCCGCCGCCACATGAAAAAAATCATTATCAGGAAAATCGACCGGAAGAATAGAAGTCTGAATCATACGCCCCATTTCAAGTTCGGCGTCAATTCGTTTCGCCTCGTTTTCTATCGACCTTTTTAACGCGGCAACCGTACTGTTGATACCATTTGACAACACCTTGAATTCCGCTGTCGTTGTCACCTCGATTTTTTCATTCAGATTGCCATTGGTGATTTCACCTAGTGAATCATTGACCGTGTAAATCCCTTTTATAACCACCTTCTGTAATAATCGGGAGACGAGAATAAAAATAACGGCAAAAAGAATGATATTTCCAATCACCAGAATCCGAAGTACCGAGTTACGTGAAAGATACATTTCGTCTTCCGGAAGACTTGCGGTCAATATATATTTACCATAGGGGATCGAAAGACACAGACTCCGTATTCCATTGACATTCGCTTTAAATATCTTTTCCTGCTCTCCGGTATTGTCGGAAATATGAAGTGTTCCATTCCGGCCAATTCGAACGGTGGAAACGATAGTGTTTACATCCGCAAGTTTCATTGCCTCTTCTATTCGTTCAGGTCGATAGCCGATCTGAACAATTCCAGGCGAGTCAATTCGCGCAACACCTGCATATTGAAACAGTATTCGAAGACTTCCGTTCGGCCTTGGCTCTTGGACCAGGGCAAAATCAGGATCTTGAATCGCCTTCATAAATTCACGGGACTGATCGGAACCCCCCATATGATAGCCTTCAAAACTTTTCGGAATACTCCGAACAAGTATCCCCTTTTCGTCGGAAACATGAAGTTCGTCAACATCCAATTCTTGCTTAATCTTGGCCAGTTTTGCCGGGTTATTCAGAATTGCCGGATTTTCCGCAATCATTCGGGCAAAAGCACGTGACTTTACCAAGGCAGTGGCATCGGACATTGTTACTATGGTCTTTAAATTGAATTCATTGGTTTCCACCCGGCGTTTGGCATCATCCAAATTAACACGTAAAAGTTCAAGTGCCGCATTTTTTGCCAGAGAACTATGAATTCCCCAAGAGGCGGCAAAGGTCACAAAAAACGCTATGGAAACAAAAAGCAACAGCCATTTTTGAAACAGTATTTTCATTCTTGTAATCCGTCTTTCACAAACTGTTATAGAAAAATTCAGGAGAAATCCTTCCAGGATAGACTTGGCTGAATACCTTTATTATTCTGATATTTTCCATTGGTATATTTTTCAAATTCGCCATCAATTGTATGATAATATATTTGGCAAATTTCAATACCAGGATAGACACGTACAGGTTGAACCACTTGAATTTCAAGGGTCCAATAGCCCGCGAAACCGACATCTCCAAAGCCAGCGGTTACATGAACATAGAGACCCAACCGTCCGATAGAAGAACGACCTTCAAGCATGGGAACATAATAATCAGTTTGGGTAAATTCTTCGGTCCGGCCCAAATAAAGGGTTCCGGGCCGGAGAACGAGTCCGGACTCCGGAATTGTAAATTGTTCGTGCGCATTGGGTTTTTTAACATCCAAAACAGGAACGGTATAACACAAAAGTTCATGGGATAAACGGAGATTATAACTATTGGGATTGAGTTGATTTTCATGATAGGGATCAATTCGTATGTGTCCACTTTTGATCTCTTCCTTAATTTTGAGTCCCGAAAGTATCATTAAAAACTCCTATTATTTGTTAACCGTGTCAACTAAATACTTCATACCGGCCTCGAAAACGCCCGTGTCCACTTCGAGACCAAACAAACGGAATCCCATTTTTCTGAAATCGGCTATGGCTTGTGGATCTTTCATGAACCCTCCGGTTGGCAGACCATGTTCGGCCGCCTTGCGCGTTATTGTTTCCATTGTTTCTCGAAGAACTCCCGACTTAATCGTATTGGGGATCTGCATGAAACTGGACAGATCGTAATTGCCGATAAAAACAAGATCGATTCCTTCTACATCCAGAATGGCATCAAGATTTTTGAATCCGAGCGCTGACTCTATTTGAATGATTAAAACAGAATTTTCATCGGTACTTTTCGTCGATTTTCCATTGATTATTCGATTGGAAAGATTGGAACCGCCCATTCCACGCCGCCCTCGGGGAGGATAACGCATGAGTTCGACACATTCTTTCACCTGGTCGGCGGTCTCAACCATAGGTACAACAATTCCGGAAAATCCAAAATCAAGGGACCGTTGAAAGTATTCACGGCGAATCGTTGGGATTCGAATCAAGGCAGAAGACCGACTTGTACGGAAAGAGGGAAGCATACAGGCTAAATCCGATAAATTAAAACGACCATGTTCCATATCGAAAATAGCAAAATCAGCACCACAGTCATCCAGAAGTACTCCCCAATTGGGGGATTGAAGTTCGATTAAAAAGAAACCATAGACCGATTCTCCACGTTTGAGACGTTCCTTAAATGTTAAATGCTCCTGCAATTGCAATGATTCCGTCATCTTTTAGACCTGCTTTTTCCTGCTTTTATTTATTGGTTGGTATAATTCGATAACCAAATTTATTCTCTACTCAAACCGTTTTTAATTCCCTTTTTTCCAAACAGGCGTCCCGCCTGTTTGGAAGGATGTGGATGAGACGTCCACTCCAAGGAAAGACAATATCATTCCGGTCTGAAGTATCTTTAAAGGAGATAATATACATTATATTTACACCCTATTCATCCTATTATAATTATACGGATCCGTTTGTCAATCTGAAATTTTTAAAATTCATCACACTTGACAAGATTGAAAGTGAATCGAAGTCTGATGGTTACGAACTCTTTAACAGGAAAAGTAACCGTTCACGGATATAAAGCGAAACCACCGATAACACTGATTTTCACGGATAGTTTTTTGGCAAACAAACTTTTTTATGATAA
>CAYUAP010000027.1:0-45185 GCA_964442735.1 uncultured Planctomycetaceae bacterium
CTATCTGTGTTTATCCGTGATATCTGTGGTTTCAAAATCGTTCGTGAATGGTTACGAAATCGGAACAATAGAAATCGAAACTATAGAAATCGGAACAATAGAATTGAGAATGAATTATGGAAAACGAAAGAAAGCCGATTAAAGCGGTTGCATTTGATATGGATGGTCTCATGTTTGATACGGAAGCCGTCTATTGGCGTTCTGCCGACAGACAGTTACGTCGTCGTGGTTTTAGATATACGGAGGAGTTGTGTAACGAAATTATGGGACGTCCTCCTCAATTTTGTTTTGAAAAGTTCAAGGAAGTTTTTTCGTTTCCGGAGACCTGGCAGGAGTTACAGAAAGAGTCAGAAACAATATTTTTAGAGGAACTTAAAAACGGTTATAGATCCATGCCTGGATTATTTGAACTTCTTGATAAATTAGAAGAAAAACATATACCGAAGGCAATCTGTACGAGTAGTGCGCGACGTATTTTGGAAGCGGTTCTCGAACGGGATCACCTTCTGCCTCGATTCGCTTTTACGATTACGGCTGAAAATATTGTTCATGGAAAGCCTGATCCGGAGATTTATCGGAAGGCGGCCTATCGATTTGGTCTTTCCAATGAAAACATGTTGGTTTTGGAAGACAGTCTTGCCGGAGTCAATTCCGCCTTGTCGTCTGGTTCTTCCTGTTGTGTGATTATCGCGGAGCATAATCGCCATTTAACATTTCCTCAAGCGGCGGAAATTCACTATCGATTAAATGATCCTGCCATTATGGAACTGTTTGAATATTAAGATCGAAACATTTATCGAGTAAAAGGAAGTAGAAAATGAAACGTTTATTCGTTTTGATATTGTTATTATGTTTATTTGTTATGTCGACGAGCGTATGGGCCATTGATCCACCCACCTTCGATCAGTTGAAAACAATGATACGGTCTGATCATCCACGTCTTTTTCTCAATAAAGAGCTATTGCCACGATTTAAAGAATACGCACAAACGGTATGTGCTGAACGTTTGGTCCGGTTGAAGAAGGATATTGCCGGATATCCAACAGAAATACAATTGGAGTATAAAAAAGATCTTGTTGACATAGTGGATGGGCGTATGGTTTTCAAACGTGCGGTTGGCGATCAAAACGCGGTTATTTATGGAATCAGGCATGGGGGAGGAATCCAGGCACTTGAATGTGCCATAGTCTTTTTAGCCACAGGAGAAACGGCCTATCGGGATCGTGCTTTCGAATATCTGCGTCTCAATATTGAATATATAAAACTGGCGAAGCGGTCGCAAATTTTGCCCGAATGGTATCATACGGAGCGGTTGTCCGCAATAATAGCCTGGGACTGGCTTTATAATGAAATGAGCGATCAACAGCGGCGTGATTTTATTGTCCCTATGCTGGAATATATTGATTTTATGCGTAATCCGGGTTATCAAAGGAATAGTGGAGACGACAAGACTGGAAATTACGGCGAGCCTGGTCTATGGTGGTTTGCCGGACTTGCCGCGTTTAAAGACGGATTTTGTGATGAACCAGCCGAAAAACTTCTCCAAAAGGGTTACGAACTCAATGTCAAAATGATGAACTTTCGCGAAGATGTTTCCGGGGGATGTGGCCTTCTATCATCGATAACCTCCGATTACAGTTTCGGGGCCTATCCCTGGGCTAGTTATAATTTTCTTCATACGCTCCGAAGTGCCGCCAGTTTCGACGGTACGGAAATCTGGACGCAAATGGCCTATTACAGCGATTATTTCTTCTGGATGGCGATTCCCTGTGATACGGCATCCGAAAAATTTCTTGAGTTCGGCTGGGGGGATTCCAGTCACGAATCAAATAGTATGAATGTGTGGTTGATGTATACCCATTTAGCACAAGCCCTTCATTTTTATGGTAAAAAATCACCGAAACAGGCCGATCGAATTCGGGCGGTTATGAATATGCTTCCCGAGAGATTACGTCGAATTCAGGAGACTAAAAGTTATCCCTATATTCCCTTTATTCTTTTCGATTTTGATCCCAACGTAAAAAGTTGTATGACTCCGGAACAGATGCGCGGAGGACAACTGGCACAGTATTTTCCGTCCTATGGTTTAATGAACGTTCGTTCCGGATCAGGTCAGAATGATACGTATGCTTCGTTCAAGGCAGGGGCTAAAAACGATGGTCATCAACATTATGATGAAAATACGTTTATAATATACAAAAGTGGATTTCAGGCACTCGACACGGGAACACGTGGACAGGCTCAAAATCATCTGATCTATTATCCACAGACCGTAGCGCATAATGGTATTTTAATTCGAGCGAAAAATGAACCTCTTGCCAATTATTGGTACCCGGCCAATGCCCCGAAAATAGAGAAAAAGCCATTTGCAGACGGTGGACAATATTTAAAAAAAGCCGCTAAATCACTTGGTTTCGAGCAGACCGAATGGTATGCCGTTTCCGCTGGAGATGCGAAGGAATGTTACGCGAAGGATAAAAGTGCGGAGGCCGTTCGCTTTTTTGTTTTTGTTAAGCCGGATTATTTTGTCGTTTATGACAGGGTTAAGTCTATAGGGACGGATCGGGAAAAAGTCTTTCTTCTTCATACCCAAAACGAACCGCAGCTTAACAAGAATATTTGGCGGAGTGATGCTGGACAAGGTTCCCTCTTTATACGAACACTTCTTCCGAAATCGAGCGAATCGAAACTTGTAGGGGGAGCAGGTCATGAATTTGAAACGGGAGGGGTTAATTATCCGTTGCCGCCCGGTTTGGATAAAAAACTCAATCGTTCACCGAACTGGTTAGGACGCTGGCGTTTGGAAGTTACTCCGAAAAAGGAGGACGACGAAGTTCGATTCCTGCATTTGCTCCAGGCTGCTGATTCAAAAACAGTGGAGATGGTTCCGTCTAAACTCGTTTCGACTTCTTCCTGTGATGGAGTCGAATTCGAGGCCCGGGATGGGAATAAAGTTATCGTTCAATTCAACCGTAATGGAACGCCGGGTGGGAAAATCCATATCAGCGATGCCCAAGAGAAAAAGTTGGTCGAAAAAGAGTTCTTTATTCATTAAAGACAAAATCGGGTTGTTTACGAATACCGGTAGCTCGGAAGTGTAATCAACTTGGAGGGGGAACGATAGTGTCTTCATACAACTATTCCGTGTATTATCATGGAGGGAGGGGAAACTGGAACCCTGGCTTCTTGAAGGTAATTTATGCCAAGCCCGTTTTTAAATTCCTTTTTTTTAAAACGGGGCTTCGCCAATTTTAGGTTTCTGGTTGGACCGGAAGATTTAATTTTTACGAAACACTAGTGGTTGCGAACACTTAAAAAATGGAGTTGACTGGAATGCGGACATCTCGTCCACACTGCCGGGAAAACAGGCGTCTCGCCTGTTTTATTCCCCTGAATGAACTTCTAAATGAAAGTGTTGTCTTTTCCATTAGGATTTTTCTACTCCATTAGGATTTTATTGACTATTGTTGTTCTTCCGTTGTTTCATTATCTTCCTTTTGGGGACCTTCTTCAACCTCCTCGTAATTTATTGGACTATCAAGTTTACCGAGGTATATAGTTGAATTTGGTGGAAAATATAAATCTTCATCAATTCTTTTTATCCATTTTCCATTTTCCGATCTGATGATTTTTCCTTGAATTATCATATGACGACATTCCATCCTTTCTCTGTTGCAATTGCGATATCTTCTGCTGATAATTCCATCGCTCCCATACTCCGTGATCCAAGAGTTATGGTTCTTGGTGTTGTACATTCCGGAAGACTATTAAACATTTCTACTAATCCTATACGAGTCCAGACATAACTACCTGATATATTAAAATTATAATTAGGAGATGGATTTTGATTAGGAGAAAAAATCAATCTTTTTAAATTGTAACAATTATCAAATATTGATGTTGTATAATTCGCAACACTCAAATTTAATCCGCATACTTCCTCAAGTGTATAACAATTACAAAAAGTATAATTAAAATTCGTCGATACAGGTGTGTTTATTAGATTAACCTTCTTGAGAAATTTACATCCGAAGAAAGCTCTTTCCATGTTTATGCAATTATCCAGCAAATATTGATTATTTTCATTAAAATATACAAGATTATAAGCACCATTAAATGTATTATTTAATGTCGGCCATCTATAGATTTTTCCAGAAAAAAGATCAAAATTTTTTAAATTGTTACAACCGGAAAATACCGATGTATACATTAGTGCGATTTCAGGATTTAATTGAACACTAATATATTTTAAACTATTACAGGATGCAAAAAATCCTGTAGCGTCACCGTAATTATAGGAAGCATATATAAGCGAAGACGCCGAAAATCCAATTATACATTTAAGGCTTAGTAACCCAGCAAATATTCCCACTGTACCCGTATTATCTGTTACACCAGCATGTATCATATCGGGCATATCGGAATATGAAATAATATAGTTTAATTTACGTAATGCAATATACCATAATTGTAAATTAGGAGCGTTTATTTTAATTTCTATTACATTATGTGTATAAAATGGTCGATTTAATCCATATGTATAATAACATGAAATATGATAAATACTTGAGCAATGTCGTATTATGGTTATAATATCACCGACAAATTTAAATAGATATTGACATTTACCTTCGCTTGTAATATTACGTGTGCGATCATATTCCATTGTAATAATGGTATCATTTCCACTTGTAATATCAATGAAATTACCCCATGTTCCATCGGTGTTTTGTATACTGTATTTTAAATTGACACCTGTAATTCTAATGCCGAAATCATCCTCTTCCGTATCAAATTGAACCAAGTAGTAAAATTCATTGGCTTGAGGAGTTGGAATAGGAAGCCAGTCCTCGGGCCGATCATGCAAGTAAAACTTTTCCGCATCATTTAATTGAGGTACATCTGAGACCGATACCATATTCGGATTTGGATTGTTATATGGTGTAATGTTAATCATGAAGCTCCTTCTTTAATTCGTAAATATAAACGTATTTGGCAACAAAGACACAATGAATATAAAATTACCATATTTATTAAACAAAATCAAATAAAACACATATAAAAGAGGTTAAATATATTTATATATGACTTGTTTCATTCTTGAATATTCTGTCCAACAATACATTATGGCAGATTAGAATAGCTTTTAGACATGAAAATCGTATCCAGCAACGAAATCAACGAGAACATTGTAACGAAGTGTGATATCGCGTTTTTTATAGGATGCAGGTACCTTAACGATGTCGGAATGAAGACGGAATTTGACTTTAACCGGTTTTGGACTGGAATTGACACGGAAAAGCCGGGACATTCCAATATATGTATCTTAAACAGACAGGAGATGGAATCGTTGTCGAGTAGATTTTTTTCGGATCGTCAAGAATAACCGGGGTTGGTTGTTCTTCTGGTGTTCATTCCAGTTGAACTTGTGTTTATTCCAGTAGAACTGGTGTCCGTTCCTTAAACTTGATGATGACATTTGAAATACTATACCATACTTCCGGGATGGTGGTAATTTCATAATTAAACTTTTTTTGGCCCGTTTCAACGGTATCTCCGTAAAGATACTTGATATTATGGCCATTAACACCTGTTATACTGTACGTCGTTATAAATTCGGCATTTCCTGGGAGCGCGGATGAGACTTCCGCTCTCCTCGGAAAAACGGTATTATAACGTCCTGTAGTGTATAAATCGGGATATCATTAATATCCGTTTGTCTGTTTTATTTGGCGTCTTTTAAAGGTAAACCGGCCAATCCTTTTTTATAAACAAGTTCGATCTCTTCCAGAAGAAGTGACCGATCCCAAATACCTACTTCGTCAAAAGAACCGTCAACAGACAAGGGATAACAGGCCGAACCGTCTTGATGAAGATACCAATCACCGGATTCAGGAATCTTGAGTGTGGAAATATCGTCGGAGACAAAAGCCAATCGACCACGTTGGTCTCCGAGATAGAAGACAGCGTTCCCCTTTTTATCTACGGTTACACCAAAAAAGGTCCAACTATTATCGGAAGGATAGGCCAGCAGACCAAGATCGTCTCTCTGTTTGCCGTCAGCCAGATTAAAACTGGCAGTTGTACCTGGCGTTCCATAATTCGCAACAAGAGCAAAACCCGGATTGATTCCCTTTACCCATTGTTTATCGGACAGAAGGGGAGGATCTCCCGTTATCGGTCCGTTCGTCTTAAACCATAATGTAAAAGAGTAATTACCTTTAGGTAAATTCGCTTTATCAAGTTGAATATAGGATCCCGGCTTATCCGTACTAATACATTTTCCCTGAACACCCTTTTCTTCAAACGCAAATGGAACCGGAGAAATCTTCGTCTGAACCGTTCCCAAGGCGTCTTTATAATCGGAATCAAATGGAAAATAGGCTTTGAAACCTTTATTGTAGTCAATATCTTTGTCAATAACAACGTCCGCAATTTTTCCGTCGAACTCTTTCGGAATTGATCCGGTGATATGTTTCATGGCAAAAGCGGCAACGTCACAGTTTTGCGGCTGTCCTAACATACGTCCGGGTTTGATATCTTTGCCAATAACAATAATGGGGATTGTATAACAGTTTTCACATCCAACAATACCATGGCTCCGAAGATATCCACCATGATCCGAGACTATAATGATCTGCCAGTTTTCATTTTTGAAATTGGGACGATTCTTTACTGCGGTAAAGAGCTCTCCAAGTCTTTTGTCGTACTCGATCATTTTATTATAGTAGGTGTCTTCAAATACGGAAAAATTAAAGCCATGTCCAAAAATATCCATGGAGTCGAGATAAAGCATCATACAATCAATATCGGTCCCGGGAATCCATTTTGTTTTTTTGGCTCCTTCCATGGCGGACATGGACCCGTTCATGATCAGAATTGCCTGGTCGATTAAATAATTATCACCGGCCTGTCCGTCTGTAGGCGAACCGAGCTGAAAATTCGACTCGGTTACCAAATCGGCATCTTCCTGCCAATTATAGAGCCAGGCCGTTACAATTTTCGAATCATATTTCTTGAGACGGGCTAAATAGGTTGGATATTGAGTGTATTTTCCCTCTTTTATTTTACCATTTTGGAAAACATTGTTTTTTGTCGCCGTAACTCCCGTTGCAATGGCAACATGATTCGTGGCACTCGAAGGAGGTGCGTCCAAATTGGTATGCGCCTGATAACACCAGGTACAACGATAGTCCTTGTCCCAGCTCCCATTCATTAGGGCATTAATATTGGGCGTAGGGGCAGAATACAAGGTATCGGCCCGAAGCCCGTCCAACATGATAACCAACGATTTTTTTTCGTTGCCCCAACCATTAACTCCCATTAGAACAAATAACAATCCAAAACACAAAATCCTGACTTGAAATTTCATAATTAATTACCTCTGTGAACCATATAAATAATCGGTAGGAACGAGATGATGATAGATAAAGGCCTGTTCCCAATCGTCGGCCGGTATGACTCTATGCGTTACTGTTTTACCTCCAATTGTGGCCGTAGCTTCCAAGATCAACGGCTGTGGATTAGGATCGAGCTTCTTGGACGCTTTTACTGAAAAATCATGTTCTCTAGACATGGGGCAGATATTACTGGTTGTTCGTGTATACTGTCCATCCTTTGGCGGCTGGTAAATGGCAGGTTCTCCCTTTATAATTCCTTTTCCGGAAATAATCAAATCTTCATTATTAACGAATTTTAATTGAACTTCTCCGTCGAAATCCTCTGTTCTAAAGATTTGAACCTTAAAACTGGCGTTTGCCCCGTTAAATCGTACTTGGGACGGTGTCATAACGACAAAAAAATCGGGTTGCGGCTCGGATATCCGAAGTCGATAAAAATAATCGACTCCTGATTTACGCGAATTATTATAGATACAAGCACTATATTGACCGTCTTCCGGCAATTGCACCATTAAAAGCGAATCGGAATGGTGAACTTCCAATCCGATGTTGGGTCCCTTCGAATCGGCTCTGTCATCGTTCATTCCAAGAACTTTTCCCTGGGAATCACGAATTTCCACTACAGAATCCAAATTGGACCCTAATGCCTGTGCTTTGACCTCCAGAACAATCTTCTGTCCCTTTTTACCTTTAAATGTATAGATATCTGTTTCGGCAGGTGTTGCGATCAGACCATAGATCACAGTTGGGGTCTCAACTTCGATGGGTTCTCTGTTATTACGCACCTGCTGTATTTTGCTCGGCATCGGTTCCTGAACGATAGGAAGTGTCTCTACCATATATTTCATGGGACGATAGAGCGGCTTTCCGTCCAAGGTATCAATCGAACGAATTTCATCATAGGCGACCGGACCTTTAAAATCGGGCGCTATCGTTCGTGAAGATAAATTACCTCCACGAAGATTAATTATGGTATTACTGTCAACCGGTCCCCCCAAGGGATAGCAGGAAGAAATAACCGGAAATTCGCCAATGGCTAAATGATAGACAAAATCATTTCTTCCTCGAAAAATAGCGTCACGAACTTCGACTGTATATTCTCCCGTTTTAGGAACCCGATAGAACATCATGGGATCCAAACTGAATCGATAGGAATCTCCCGACTTTAATTCACGTCCCTCTGGATCGAATAATCGAATCAGTCCACAGAACCAACCTGGTACACCATCGGCCATATAGGGCTTTAAACTTCGGGCCCGCATGTCGAAGACCAACTGCTGACCTTCCTTGCAATGAATCGTGAACCGGTCGATATCTCCTGGCTTAATTTGACCATTAATTCCAACGGGGAGCTCCTGCAGAGGACGTGATACATACTTTTTATTGAACCAACCCTCCCATTCCGGCCAGGTATCACCTTCATTCGGTTCCAGTTCCGTAATTTCCCGCATATCTGTAATCAAGAACCAGCCGGGCCGAATAAAGCCGTTTGGACCATACACTTTAATTTCACGCCAACCCGGTTTGGCATCCGGGGCGACCTTTAATTCAATGACTAAAGAATTAGCGACTCGTAACCCGGAAAAACGGTCAAAATTCGGAGCGATATATTCATAATAAATCAACTGAAGATCTTCCATCGACGGATTTTCCATACGATGAAAATAGGTACAGGCATTATAGAACTCCTCGTCATCAGGAGTTGGAATATCGTTAATGGCAACCGGAGTAGCGTCTTTACGCTTTTTTCGATTGACACGAAGAACACGGCGCGCTTCTTCCAATTTAGCCGGATTTTCCTCGGCTCTAATGGGAGCCAGACGTCGTTCCTCGTCAAAAATAGCCCGCATAATCCCTGAACATTTCCCCATATAGGGATCCTGAAATAGAAAACCACCGTTTCGTGGCCGGCGAAGAATTTTTGTTTCAACCCCCCCACCGGGAACAATGACTTCAATGGCATTATTGACGCCAATACCGGCCAATAAAACCTCTACAGTTGTTCCTTGCTGCGCTCCAGCCGGATAGGCTGTAAATTGAGCGGAAACATTCGGTGTTGCCATCAGAAAAAAAGCAAGCACTGAAATTAAAAGTACGGGCAAACAGGCTGTATATCGCTTCATGGACAATTCCTTCAAAATTTGACGTTCTCGTTAAATATTTAAAAATGTATTTTTTTTACATTTTGTGTTAAATCAGTTCGGTTAAAAATCCTTCTTTGGATGGTGCAGCCATAATAGGAAGATCAAAACCTTTATCGTTTGGCATTTTGGCTTCCGGATCAAATCCCATTTGCATACACAGTGTTCCTAACAGATCCTGGGGATAAATAGCTCGTTTAGCAACCGTTGCCGCATGTTCGTCAGATTCGCCGATTGCCAGACCACCCTTGAACCCACCTCCTCCTACCATATGCGTAAAGCAGGTACCATAATGGCCCCGACCTCCGAACCAGGGGGCGTTATAGTCAACTTTAGGTGTTCGACCGAATTCACCCCCCCACCAAATTATCGTCGTATCAAGTAGATTCCTATCGCGTAAATCCTTGAATAGATAGGTAATGGCCTGATCCATCTTTGGCTGCTCCCGTGTCAATGTTTCAAAATGCCGTGAATGGGTATCCCAACCACCATAGTTAATCGTAATGTAGGGAACTCCTTTTTCAACCAAACGACGGGCCATTAGACACGATTGTCCGAATTTGTTCATACCGTATGCTTTTCGAACTACTTCCTCTTCTGTTGTTAAATCGAATGTTTTAACCTCTTCTCCGGTTAATACACCAAACGCACTCTGTCGAGCATCTTCAACACTGGTGGCCAAACCATCCTTCTGAATAATTTTGCCATAAAGATCAACGGCGTTCAAGAGACTCAAACGTCGATCCCGACGTTCATCGTCAACGCCGTCCAAAACGAATCCGGAGGCGAGGAAACGTGGCCGACTCGGATCGCTTCCTGTAGCGTAGGGTTTATAGGCCGTTCCTAAAAAACCACATTCCGAAAATCGACCTAAAGGTTCCGTCATAACAATGTAGGGAGGAATGGCTGAATCATATCCGGCACGGTACCCTTTCATTAAAGACATAATAGCGCCAATAGCCGGATAAACCAGATTTCCGCCGGGTGTTTGACCCGTCTGCATTTTATACGCTGCCGTTTCGTGACCGAAGTCACCATGCGTTACTGTTCGTAAAACAGAGAACATGTCCGCAATCGTTGCAAGTTGTGGTACTCCCTGACTGAATTCCAGACCGGGTATATTGGTTTTGGCTACTTTGTCCCACGAACCGGTATATTCTTTGCCCGCTCCTGGTTTGGGATCAAATGTTTCCAACTGAGACGGACCTCCCCACATCCATATTTGGATAATCGATTTCGCCTTGCCTAATTTTTTAGGCTTTTTGGTAACGGCTGCCTGCCCCATGGCCTTCTGATAAAAAGAACTTCCTATCAAGGGAAGTCCTAATGCCCCTATTCCAATCTTTTTAAGAAACGTTCTTCTTTCAGTTTTCATTTTTTCACCTTAAATAAAATTTTTAATATTATTGTACCAAGTATAACTGTCAACAGACCAAGTGTTCTGGAACAATATTCCTGCCCTCTTCCCAATTTTATAGGAGGAATGGCCTATAAACAATAGCAACCTATACCGAAAACACGATCCTGTTTTATTAACGATCCTGTTTATGTCTGTTTATGCCTGTTTATGATTTTAATGCTGACATAAAAATTCTTTTGTATTCACAATTGCCCAAATCATATCGTGAATATCATTTTGAGTCCAGTCTTTACTGCTGCCAAAGGTCTGGCGCATAACAATACGCTCCACCTGTGTCGGCGTACGTGACAGAAGTGTCATCCAAACAATATTCATCAATTCGTCCTGTTTAGATGCCCGATCTTTAGAATCCTTTGGAATAAACTGATTAATCTGTGTAATCAGATCTTTGGTCCAGTTATTCATTTCCGTAGAATTCAGGAAGAAGAGTTGTTGCGATTGCGATGTTTTATTGTTTCGGTCAGCTAGAAGTCCGGAATCCCTGTTTGCACGACCAAACGTTTCCAAAAACGAATTGGTGATTCCGGAATCGGCAATTTGTACCGTTTTAATCTGTGATGGAACATAGGTATAGGGTTCCGGAACTTCACTTTTATAGGTAACTTTAACATTAAAGACCTTAATAAAAGTATCCTGCAATGTCTCGGCGTTATGACGTCGAATCGGATAGGTCGCAAAATATTTCTCTTCCTTCGCGTAATCTTTTCGGGCAATCGATGACTGTTGATAGACATGGGAATTAAGAATCAACCGATAGATATGCTTCATATCATAATGACTTGCAACAAGTTCTCTTTCCAGGAAGATCAACAGATCCTCGTGGACCGCCGGGTTGTCTTTTCGGAAATCGTCCGGTTCATGAACAATTCCCCTGCCAAGTAACCAACACCAGATTCGATTCACAATTACTTGGTTAAAGATATGATTATCAGGACGTATCAGCCAGTCGGCAAAAACTTCCCGTGGATCCTGATCGTCCGCAATTGTAACCTTTTTTCCATCGGGTAAATAAAGATTTTTTTCCTCAAGCGGCGTTCTGTCCCAGTATACAATTTCTTCCTTCCATTCGGCCGTTTTTTTTGTAGCAACCCGTGAAAAAAATGTTACCAGACTCTTTCGGCGTGATTGCTCCAGGGAACTGATCCGCATTCCTAAAAACAGACGTGAAATAGCCTCCGCCCGTCCTTCCGGTGTTTTTGGATTAACCGCACGGTAAAAATTCGAGGGAGCATCCCTGAAATCACTGCCGTCACTCAATAAAAGCTGGCGGGCAAAGGTGTCATAGGACATATTCGTACGAACCGCATCGCGAAGCCACCGATAGTAAACCATCGCACCGTTCGGCCATAAATTAATCGGGAATTCCGACTTCACTCGAAGAAGATCACACCATTGTGCCGCATGAAAATCGAAAAATTCATTGGAATCCAGAAGTTCTTCTATCAGTTTTTCCCGCTTGTCTGCCGATCCGTCCCGGAGAAAACGATAGGCGTTCAAAAAAGAAGGTGGTGAACCTGTTAAATCATAGTAGATACGACGAATAAAAACCGAGTCGGAAGCTAATGGTGCCGGCTCCATCTCCATGTTACGGTTGTCCTTAAACACAATGGAGTCGATCCCGTTCTTCTCGTGGAATACCTTCTGTTGTACCTCAAAAAACTTCCAAAAGGCTGAAGGTTCTTCCATTAGATTTTCCGTTCCCGGAATCGGTTTAACCAATGGCTGAACCTGTTGTGCTACTCCCAAATGTCCAAAATGAACGACAAGCACAAAAAAAACACAATAAAGGAAACCACGCAATAAACGGCCTGCATGGATTCCTGAATCTTTCAATCCTGGCATGGGATAATCCTCTATCGACTTCATTTAGATATGTTATACTCAAGGGCTTTTCACCCCCACTTTAATTCAAACAAACAAAACCTATTAATTATTATAACAGGTCATAAAGGAAATTTCCATAGAGAAAAAGGCCAATCAAGAAAATATTTTATTTTTTTCGGAAAACAATTGTTTTTTTCGGAAAACAATTATTCTGAAGTAAATGTTACGGTAATCTTAATATCGTGATCAATCCATATCGAATCAAGAAACAGACAATACTGTGGGTATTGGCGGATAATCGAAGGTTAATGATGTTCCAATAACTTGGGAGGATAGATGATATCAGTTTCCTTCTTGAGAATATTTAGTATATACAAGTGCAGTACCAGATCAAGTACAGTACACTGTTCCGCGTTTATTCGAACCCCATTTTTCCAAAAAGACAAAAGCGGACCAATGGCCCGCTTTTGTTTATGAATTGAACAGGTAAAGCACCTGTTTTACAAGAATGCTATTGGAGGCAAACTTAATTCTTTTTGATTTCCGACAAGGATTTATAGTATTCATATCGCTTGTTGATATTCTCTTGCGCAGTCTGTTCGAATTGTTCCGCTTCCGCTGGATGAATACGGGTCAGCAAGGTGAACCTATTCTGTTTGGCTTCGAAATCTTTAAGAGATCCTTCAGGAGCTTTACTAGCCAGGACGAACGGTTTTTCCAGACGTGGGTCATAGGACCAGAGTGGCCAATATCCGCATGTAACAGCTTCCTTCTGAAGGGCAAGACCCTGTTGCATATTGATACCGTGTGCGATACAGTGTGCATAACAGATAATCAAGGACGGACCATGATACGATTCGGCGGCAACCAAGGTCTTGATTGCATGGGCCGGATTTGCGCCAATAGAAATCTGCCCTACGAAGCAGGTACCATAACTGGCAGCCATCATACCCAGATCTTTTTTACCAGTTGGTTTTCCACCGGCGGCGAATTTCGCAACCGCCCCCATTGGAGTTGACTTCGAAGCCTGTCCTCCAGTATTGGAATACACTTCCGTATCCAGAACCAGAATATTAACGTCACGACCGGAGGCCACTACATGGTCCAATCCACCATAACCAATATCATAGGCCCAACCATCACCACCGAAGATCCAATTGCTTCGACGAATCAGGAAGTCAACCGAAGCCCCTAATAACTGGGATCGGTCACAGGTACAACCGCAATTGGCAACTTTTGCCTTCAATTCGGCTACCCATTGACGCTGTTTGGCAATTTCCTCTTCCGTTTCCTGCTTGTTGTTCAGGAGATTATCGACGAGTTCGGCACCAATCTTGTCACGGTTTTCCGTTAAAATTTCGCATAAAAATTGATATTGCTGATCAACACCTAAACGCATACCCATACCGAATTCGGCGGCATCTTCGAACAGGGAATTTGACCAGGTTGGTCCATGTCCATCGGCATTCTTCGTATAGGGCGTTGTTGGGAGGTTACCACCGTAAATAGAAGTACAACCAGTAGCGTTTCCGATCATCATACGATCACCGAATAACTGGGTAACCAATTTAATATAGGGAGTTTCGCCGCAGCCCGCACAAGCTCCGGAGAACTCGAATAGAGGCAGTAGCAACTGTGATCCCTTGACCGTATCCACTTTAACCTTGGTTCGATCATAATCCGGAATAGAAAGGAAGAAGTCCCAGTTAGCACGTTCGCAATCAAGATTCTCGATCTTGTCGGCCATATTAATGGATTTGGTCTTCGACGGACAGACCTGAACACACAGACCGCAACCGGTACAATCATCGGGGGCGATTTGCAAGGTGGCCTTGAGTCCTTTGTATTCTGATCCGCCCTTGGCATCCGCAGAACGAAATCCAGCCGGAGCATTCTTTAATTGGGATTCTTCATAAACCTTCATACGAATAGCGGCATGGGGGCAAATTAAGGAACACTGACCACACTGAATACAGCTTTCTTTATCCCACATCGGAATATCGATAGCGATACTGCGCTTCTCGTATTTGGTGGTGCCGGTGGGGAATGTTCCATCGGCGGCATCCATGAATGCACTGACTGGTAAATTGTCACCGCGCGAGGCAATGATTTCACCCAGAGTCTTTTCGACAAATTCCGGAGCCGTTCCAACAATACCATTTCTCCGATGGAACTTCGAAGAAACCGCAGACGGAACGGCAACTTCTTCCAGAGCTGCCAACGACGCGTCTACTGCCGCATAGTTCTTTTGAACAACAGCGTCACCCTTCTTGCCATAGGTCTTTTTAATACCATGTTTAATGTGTTCAATGGATTCTTCAACAGGCATGAAACTAGCTAGTTTGAAGAAACATGTCTGCATGACTGTATTGATACGTCCACCCATACCGGCAGCCTTCGCAACCTTAACGGCATCTACTA
Organism: uncultured Planctomycetaceae bacterium; assembly: GCA_964442735.1. GTDB lineage: Bacteria > Planctomycetota > Planctomycetia > Pirellulales > Thermoguttaceae > JAUNBG01. The sequence goes on from CAYUAP010000027.1 coordinate 15,207, forward strand.
CATAGAATTTCAGTTTCTTGTTGATGATTTCTTCCTGAAGTTCGACCGGGAGATGGTCCCAAACTTCCGCGGCGCTATAGGGGGAATTCAGAAGGAAGGTTCCGCCATCAACGATCGTCGCGAGCATATCGACTTTTTCAGTGAAGACAAATTGATGGCAAGCAACGAAGTTTGCTTGATAAATCAGATAGGACCCCTTAATAGGACGAGGCGAAAAACGCAGATGGGAAACGGTAACAGAACCGGCCTTTTTCGAGTCATAAACGAAATACCCCTGGCAATATCGGGGAGTGTATTCACCAACGATTTTGGTGGTTTCTTTATTGGCTCCGACTGTTCCATCGCTTCCGAGTCCGAAGAACAGACATCGGGTAACATCGTCTTTTTCGGAGGAGAAATTGGGATCGGCAGGGATACTCAAATTGGTGACATCATCGGTAATTCCGGAAGTAAAGCTGTGACGTGGGGCATCCTTCGACAGTTCGTCATAAATTCCCTTGACCATTGCGGGCGAGAAATCCTTCGAAGAAAGACCATAACGTCCACCAACGATAATCGGCATGGTACCCTTCCAGGCTTGCGCCATGGCCGTAATAACGTCCAGATAAAGAGGTTCGCCGAGCGCCCCTGGTTCCTTGGTGCGATCCATTACGGCTATCTTCTTGACCGTCTTCGGAAGAGTGGCGACAAAAGCGTTTGCGTCAAATGGACGATACAGACGAACGTTGACCAGACCAACACCCTTGTCCATACCAACCGCATCGATATATTCTTCAACAATACCACTTCCACTAGCCATAATAACAATGACTTTTTCCGCATTCGGATCGCCGTAGTAATCGAAAATATGATATTGACGGCCCGTCAGTTTTGCGAATTTATCCATTTGTTCCTGAACAATGGCGGGAACCTTGGCGTAAAATTGGTTAACGGTTTCACGAGCCTGGAAGAAGACGTCCGGGTTCTGGGCCGTTCCACGAATTATCGGATTCGTTGGATTTAAACCACGGGCACGGAAAGCCTTAATTGCATCCATATCCAACATGGCACGAACGTCTTCGTCGGATAATTTTTCCAGTTTATTGACTTCATGCGAAGTACGGAAACCATCAAAGAAGTGAATGAAAGGAACACGACTCTTAAAGGTGGACGCATAGGCGATTAAAGCCATATCGTGTGTTTCCTGAATTGTACCACCACCGAGCATGGCCCAACCACAGGCTCGTGCAGCCATAATATCACCATGATCACCGAAAATAGACAGGGCATGGGTCGCAACGGCACGGGCCGAAACGTGAAAGACGGTGGATGTTAATTCACCGGCAATCTTGAACATGTTCGGAATCATTAAAAGAAGACCTTGTGACGCTGTAAATGTACAGGTCAAAACACCGGCCTGCAGTGAACCGTGAACGGCTCCCGCCGCTCCTGCCTCCGACTGCATTTCCACTACATGCGGTATCGTTCCAAAAATATTTTTCTTTCCTTTAGCTGCCCAGTCGTCAGTCAGTTCGCCCATCGTCGACGATGGTGTGATCGGATAGATCGCCATCACTTCGTTACAAAGATGTGCTACAAGAGAAGTAGCTTCATTTCCATCACACATTACGAAACATCGTTCGCTCACCGTTAGATCTCCTTTTTTAAATGATTAAAGTAAATATATTGGTCTGTTACAATCACTCAATATTTTTCTTTACCTCTATGAAATACTATATAAAGATCCTATAATTATAACCGTACCCCCGTAACCCGGCAAGAGGGGAGAAACTAAAATCCTTCCCACTTCCCCCCTTTTTATAATTCACTCTTTCGTTACAATAAATAACCATTTAAAAGGTTTGATTATAAAGATGGACACTCAAAAAAAGAAACTGGCCGCCCAAATCCTCCGGGCACTGAAAAAGTATTACCCTGACGTCGAATGTACGCTGGAAAATGAAAATCCGTTCCAGATGCTTGTCGCGACTATTCTCTCCGCGCAATGTACCGATAAAAGAGTCAATCAGGTTACTGAATTTCTCTTTAAAAAATATCAAACTCCAGAAGATTTTCTGGCCGTTCCTCTTGAAGAAATTGAAATGGATATCAAGAGTACCGGCTTTTATCACAATAAAGCCAAAAATATCAAGGCGTTGTGCGAACGGCTTGTTCAGGACTTCGAAGGACAGGTACCCGCCGATATGGAGACACTGGTTTCCCTGCCCGGCGTCGGACGAAAAACCGCGAATGTCGTTATGGGAAACGCGTTCGGAATAGCCTCCGGCTTCGTGGTCGATACCCATGTGTCCCGATTGAGTCAGCGATTGGGACTCTCCAATGAAAAAATACCGGAAAAAATTGAAAAAGACCTTGTTCAGCTCTTTCCCGCTAGGGAATGGATCAATTTGAGTCATCGACTGATCGCCCTCGGACGCGAATTCTGTACCGCCCGTAAAACACTTTGTGATGTCTGTTGCCTTAATGGTATTTGTCCTAACCCCAACAAGTGAAATTTATGAAAACAATTGCTGCTACTGTCCTGCTTCTGGTCCTGTCCAATACAATTATGACCTATGCCTGGTATGGACATCTTAAAAATATGAATCACAGTTTCTGGCTTTTGGCTGTTATTGCCAGTTGGGGACTCGCTTTTTTCGAATACCTGTTTCAGGTTCCCGCCAATCGTTTGGGGTTTCATCTACTGACACTGCCCCAACTCAAAATACTTCAGGAAGCAATCGCCTTGATGGTTTTCGTACCGTTCGCTGTCCTTTATATGAAACAGAGTTTGAGTTGGAATTACCTCTGGGCCACCCTTTGTATACTCGGCGCTGTCTTCTTCATTTTTAGGGGATAGATACAATTTATAGTGACAGATATAAATTTTAGGGATAGATGCAATTTTAAGGCATAGACGCAATCAAGAGGTAAAAAACAAACGGTTCGGATTGAATTTTACTTTACCAGACGTTGATTTTGATGTCCCTTTAATCCCCCGAAAACGAACGTTTATGGCGTTCTTTATTGTACGGCCTTTAGGAGAATGTTTGCAATATATTGCGCCTGTATTTTTATTGCGGGCGCTTTAAAATGAAAGGTATCGGACCAAAACTGATTTCTGTCAAGCGGATCCATTTGATGGAACAAGTCGATAATCTGGATTTTATGATCGGTTGCTATTTTTTCTACAATACCATTGAGTTCTTTTGATTTAATGGTCAGTACAGGATCTTTCAGTGGTGTATTATTCGTAATAAACAGAATGGCCTTGGGACATTTTGCTAGAATGAATTCAATGGCACCACGATAGGCAATAGTCCATTCGCTACGGTCGGTATCAAGACTGTGGAGTCCATTGTTAAAGGAAATGACATCGTATTGATAACCAGACAGGATTAAATCGAGTTCCCGGAAATAATCTCGATCTGTCACACACTTGGAAGTTGCCCAAAACGTAATATTCATTTTTCCGTGAAATTCGTCCTGAACAGCACGATAATAACCATTACAAATCGAATCCCCGATCAGAAGGACTCGAGGTTTGGTCTTGTCGTTGACATTAAATGAATAGGTTGTACTCCATTCGATATTTTCCCGTATTCGGGAGGTTGAGTTCGGCTGGTATTTCTTGTAGAGATCTTCGGCAGAGAGGGGGCCACAGAATACAACCAGTAACAGTATGAAATTAATCGTCGGAATCAGTATATGTTTAAACATTTTATCCTTTCACAAAACTAAACGGACGTGTATTTTCGGATAGTTTCCGAAACCAGGAGTCTTTCTTTTTCTCCTTTACAATAATATTACCAATACAATAATATTACCAAAATAAAATTCCTGCCACAAGGGTTTATCAATATTTTTTACGAACATTTCTTGTAGGACCTTCCATAAATTATAACCATTCACGAACGATTTTGGAACCACGGATATCACGGATAAACACTGATGGTCTGCTATAAAATACAATTTTTACAATATCAAACTAACATTTTTACTATTATAATAAATAATTTTATCATAAAAAAGTTTGTTTGCCAAAAAACTATCCATGAAAAGCTTTGTTATCTGTTATTTCACTTTATATTCGTGAACGGTTACCATAAATTATATTCATAGATTGTATTATTGAAAAATAGAATAACCTTTTATATTATAATATTGTATATATAATTATTGTTGAGGTAAAGATATAGAAGTGATAAAGATACGATCATTCAGGCGTTCTTTTCGCCGGTACCCGTCGGATATCTTCCGAGTCGGGAAGAAGTATCAATACAATAGAAGTATCAATATAGAAGTATCAATATATACTTTAGGACGTTATAATTACGGCATTTCCAAGGAGGACGTCTCGTCCGCATCCTCTAAAACAGGTGTCTCGCCTGTTTTGAAAAATAGACTTTTATAACGACCTTGAGTATAGAAAAAGGTCCTACTTTTTGGCGAGGCAACCAAATTTTACCGGGAACGTCAGAAGGTCTGTCTCAACTCGAAACCGATTTCATGGATCGGACTGACTTTTTTTTAACGGAAGGAACCTATTGCCGATGGGATATTGCCGGACAACAATTATTCAACAATTATTTAGGGGGATCTATGACAGTCCGGAATTATCGACTGTCTGATCGTTGTTCAATAGACAGTCTCCATTTTCGCAATCGAAAAAATCACACTAAAACTGTGTAATCGTACAATCAACAGAAACTTTACCGAAGGAGGAGTATCTTTAATAGTCGAAACGGTTCCAATTTATGAAATAATTGTAATAGAAGAGTATTTATTACAATTCTTTCTTTTTTTGTACTTCATTGTCTTCGAAGGTGGACAATGTATTGGGAAGAGTTTTTTCGAGAATGGAATAGATATTTTTACGGGAGAGGAAGGGACGTCCCTGATCGGCATTTGTATTGGTTTCCAAGAACGAGACGATTGCCTGAAGTGAATAATCGGATTCCAGATAACTGGTATCGGCGAGATAACTAATCCGTTGTCCGGCCTCTTCTTCTGTGGCACCCGCCCATTGTGACGCGAAAATCAATTGTTCTTCCAATGCTCGGGCACCAGTCTGGTCCATGGCGACAAGAGACGCCGTTCCGCTTGCGGCACGTAACGCAATGGCTTTATTGGACGCATTAGCTCCTGCTCCATCCAGAAGATCGCGTATTGAACTGTATTTGAGTGAATTCTTCATTTCCTCTTTAGCGTTACGCATTTCAGCTAGTCCGGCTCCGGAGGTCTCCAGAAGTGAAACCGTAACCGGATGATCGCCATTTGTATGCGGCCAAATAGCATCGCCAAGGAAGAATTCCTGATTTGGCTTGTCCGCATTGGCTACAGATAACGTTGGACTTGCAAAATTCCATAATGCTTTTTTGTACAAAGAGTCTACTTGATATATTCCGACCGCAATATGGGCTACATCTAAAAAAGGAGGCTCCTGCCAATGGTCGATTCCCAAACTATTGATATTACAGATCGTCATAGGAATGAACGACAGACGATTCCCCTTAAAAATAGGGTAGATAGCATCTGTTCCCGGCTGGTCCATATTAATGTCCATCCATTGGGAATGGGCATCATTTCCATGGAATGTTATTTGATAATAATCTCCATGACAATCCAATCCGAGGAGACGATATCGATGGTCTCGGGTCCATTTTTTATATTGACGGTCGAAGATATTATTCGATTCATCCAGTAAAACCCATTTCAATTTTCGTTCCGTATTGGGGTTTTCACGAACGAGTTCTCCATTGATAATACAGACAGCAGGATATTCACCGATAACGAATCGCGGTCGATTTCGAATCGAATCGACAATGATATCCAAGAGAAGGCCATAACGTCCGTAGAGAACCTGATGAAAATTAAGTCGGCCTTTGAGTCCTTTTAGACCATCTTTATAATGGTTTCCATAGATATTCAATTCCTGAACTTCATAGGGGGATTCATCGTCCCCGTCGATTCCGAAATGGACTTTTGCCGGATTACGTTGCATCAGACCAACCATATCGTCAATGACCGGCTTAAAGATGTTTTCATAGATTGCGTAGCGTTTACGAAAATCATAACGTGACGGCTGTTTTCCGCCCGTCTCTTCCAATTCTCGTTTTTCACGAAGTGATATTGGCAGATAGAGTGAAGATCGGACACCATTCTTGACTGCCGTCGTCCCTAAATAACAATCGCGAACCATATTCCACAGCGGAACAAGTCGTTCATATTCGGTATGGATCATTTTTTACCCCTTTCCTGTGTATTGAATGACGATACGTAATCATATAAACCTTCCATCGTCCATTCAATCTGTTTTTTCAAGCAATAGTCACGATAACTTTTAACAATTTTATAACGTCGTAATGCCTCTCCTTGTAATTCGGGTTCCAATTTTGTACATTCCATTTCTTCTTCATTTTTTTTTCTTAATCGTGTTTTGGTCATTCCAAGATTGGCACGTAAAACCAAAATATATTTTCGGGGAAATCCATATTCTTCAATGATTTCATCGACACTGTATCCTTGATCAAGAAGTTCAATAATAATTGTTTTACGACATGAACGTTTTCCAGTCGATCTTTTTCGATAATGATTACCTATACTCATATTTATACGATCCGAAAACTTCCAATTTCAACGGAACAAGCTTTGGTCAGATCTGTAATTGCCCAAACGAGAGCATCCATTCTGTCCGGAGATTCCTCGGCTTCAGTTCCTGTGTAATGTGTCATTTCGTCTTCGAGTTCCGACAACTCGCCCACATGATGAACCAATCCTTGTTCGTAAAGTGCAACGACAGGCTCGGCCCGAATTAATTTCCCTCTGGTTGCATGAACGGTCCGTATCGGTATTGTTCGATCAATATTACGGAGCAGGGAAACGACCAGATCGCCTCCCTGATTCACTTCAGCAACGATTCGATCGGCTAAATGACGATGAAACGCCGAAATGGCAATCATTGCCCACTCCTGGGGACTTCCGGACAGACTACAATCTTCAAGGACATAGAAATGAATTTCATTTCCCGATAGACGTTTTCGTCCGGCAACGATAATACCTGTTGAATCACTTCGATCAGAATTGGTAACAGCAGGGTCCACTCCGACGACTATCCGCTCCAAATTGTCAGGAACCGATAATGTGCGATAGGGATCGATCATTGTTGTACTTTTCCAGAGTGCATCTTCATTACCATCGGTCCAGTTTCCGAGCAGGAAGCGTTCCCGATATTTACCTCGAACTCCCCCCAATGTTTTTTCCAGATAGTCTGTACTAATATTTTTACGATTCTGATCTGGATTCATCTGGAGTGATACATAATCCTCCGGATAGATCAGTGGTGTACGGTCTGGAGCCAGTTTCTCAATAAAAATGCGATAGGTCCAATGACTTTTATCTGTGGGATTGCAGTCGTAATAGCAACGGTTATGCCAGCGTCCTATTTTCATGGCCAGTCTGGTTTTTGCTATTTCAATGGAGGAATAGGGTATTTGACTGACTTCATTAAAGAAGATCAGTGCATATTCTTTACCCAGGATCTTTTCGACACGATCTTTATCGTCCAATCCGCCGAACCATATTTCCGATCCCTGTTCCGTTCGAAGACAAAGGTCGCTTTTTGAGAGCATTTTCTCAAATTTCATTTGTGGAATATCGAAACGGAGCCGGAGTACTTTAGGAAAGGTGTCCATCAGAATAGATTCGCGAACATCTTTTAAATATCGGCGCAGAATAGCGATACGGATTCCTGGAAAACGAAAGGCGGCCAATGCGACATTGGAACAGATAACAAAACTTTTTCCGGAACGTGAACCACCGAACAACATAACATTACCGGCAGTTCCGTTCATTAATTTCATGGCCTTTTTCTGTATTTTGGTAAATTCGAAACGTTTTAATTCCATAAATGGTTACCTGTATAGTTAATAGAAATAAAAGGACCGACAATGGCAGACGGGTCCTTCAGAAGAACTGACGAATTGAAAAGATTTATTCTTTCTCGGAAGTTATTTCTTTATTGGTTATTTTTGAAGAGAGCATGAGCGCTTCTTCTTCTGTTAGAATAATGGGTGTTAAAGAAACTGCTTCAATTTCCTTTTTGGTAATATATCCTCTTTTTTTACCACGTGTTTCAAGAAAGAAGCGAATGAGACGCGGATCTCCCGCATTGATCTTCTCGAATAATTTACCTTCGACAAAATCCAGTGCCGTTTCTTCGCACTCGTGAACGGCAGATGCGAAATCAGCGTCTTCCAGTACCCATTGATTAAAGAGGTGGACCGGAAGTTTCATCTGAATACAGGCCAGGGATACGATCCCCAATTTTTCACGTAGTATTTTTAGAAAACGCTGTTTTTCTTCTTCGAGAAGAGGGTCTGTATTACTGGATACGGGTACTGTTTGTGTTGTTTCCATATTGAATTTCTATTCAAATAAAAAGGTTGATTTTAATTATCCCTGTTGGATAGTGATATCATACATTTGTTTTGAATAAAATTAATAGGAAAAATATTATTCGTTGTCACATATGGATTATTACGGGAGGAAATCTAATCGTGATTGGTATTATTTTGATGATATTTAGCGTTAAACAGAATCGGATCGTATACATCTTTAGGAATAATGGTCGGAAGAAGTCCACCTCGTTTGAGTACTTCCTCCGTCGAATTGATATTGGGGGGTGCTAAATATTTTTTGTCGGCAGTACCATTTCCCGCCTGCATTTTAAAAGGAGTATCGTTGTTTTTTTCGATATTAACCACTCCGGAATTAACCACTTTGGAATTTTGTTTTTTTATTGTATTATTCTTTTGTTGAATATCGGATTGTGGGTTGATATCTGCTTTATCATGAATTGTATTTGTGTTGTTAATTGCAGGTGGGGGGGTATACTCCTTGATTTTTCCACGAACGTTTTCGAACCATTTCACGAAATTACGATAGTCACGCATGGAGGTTATATCGTTTCCGAACGGATAGATTCGCTGTCCGGACGCGTTGGTAACTGCCGGATGATTGAGGATGGGACTGCTGGCAGGTTGCTGAAAATTGACATTTTGCAGGACCATCCCAAGATTTTGAAGTCCCTTGAATCGAAGTGGTTTACCCGTTGAGGTGCGGTAAAGTGAAAATTCTCCGCCATAGGTTCCACCATGGCATTCAGTCGTTGCACAGCGCCGTATCAATATGGGCTGGACATTATGTAAAAATTGATCTTGAACGGCTGTCGGAATGGTTTTGGCCCAGCGTTCCCAATTTTGACGTTCCAGATCTGAGGATGGTATCGGAACCCCCATAGTAACTTGTTCCGTATTTTTGGCCTGTTGCCTGTTTTCAGATTCAATTCGTATTTTTTCTATCAATGTTAACTGATCGATTTTTTGTTGAATGATTTGTCTTGATGGATAGTTGGGATTTTCAAGTACTTCCCGGAGCATTTGAATGGCGGGGATGGCCAATTGATTACGAACGGCCCAATCGGCCAGGTTAAGGAGGTCTGTTGTATCAGAAGTCCTTGTTCGATGTTTACGATAAAGGAATAGTTCCTCTTTTGTATTGCCGACATGAAGAACGTCTAATTTAGAGACGGTAATTCCTCCCTCATTTTTGATGAACTGGATATAAATGGAGTTTTCCTGATTTCGAACAATTCCTTCCAGAATCATTCCTTGTCTGGTCAAAACAAATTGAATCGGGAGTTCTGGGGCTGTCGGTTTATTTTCTGTGGCAGGAAGGGATGACATATAATCGGCCTCTGTAATAATATCGACCGGAGCCGGTTTATCGATCTTCGACTGATTGGTATTTATAACCATGGCAATTCGTTCCGGATCAACCACTTTCATTCCTTCTTCTGCGAAACCCGTTAAATAAAAGGTGATTAAAAACACGAATATCAATAAATAATTATATAATTTTGAAGAAAACATTTGAAATCATCCCAATTTCTAATTTTTATATGTTTTTTAGAATCTTTTGCGACTCTATTATAACCTAATGGAGAAGGGTAAACTTTTTTGTGATTTCAGTCAAGTCCAAAAAATGTATTCAGTCATTAAAGGGAATAATCGGGAAAATTTACCTATTTTTGAAAATCAGTTTCTTTTATGTTACAACAGTGATAAATTCACCCTATTTAAGAAAGAGGTTTATAAATGATGAATATGACAAAAACAGTAGTGACGGTTGTCTTGTTGTTGATATCCGTATCAGGAATGGCAGGGGAAGAGAATCAAGTGAATGTAACTAAACAAGAAGCGGAACAGGAGACGAAGCCACTTTTGTTTGAAGGAACGTTTTTTCTGGTGAATTCCCAAGGAGATAAACGGGTACTTCCCCATGCGCATGTTTCGATTACAACGGGAGACAATCCCATTTTTGAAGTGGAAACCAACGAAGAGGGACAGATTTTTGTGAATAATCTGCCAGAAGGAAATTATGTTGTTCTGGTAGAAAGTGAACAGGAAGATGTTTTTGGTACTTTTGAAATAGTCGTTATTTATGGTGATGAAATATATAACGACCTTTTTGCCGCTGAATTTTATTTGGAACGGGAGGATGATACAGACCAGGCTATGAATATGTTGAATCAATCCCCTATAGGAAATACTAATCCAATGATGGGAAGGACGGGATGTCTGTTTTCACCCTTGGGACTATTAGGAGCTGCAACCGCACTTGGTGTTGCGATTCCCCTGGCACTCATCGAAGAGAGTCCGGCCCGACCAAAGTAGATCAGGACAATATTTTTGTCTCTTTTCACTGATTTATCAAATATCGGATTTATCAAATATCGAGCCGTGGATGAATGGTCGAACCCATAATCACGGTCCGAACGAATTTTATGATTAAGACTATTTTATTCAGAATTATAACTGAAAATAATATGTCCCATTATGTCTCTATTTTCATTGAAATACAAATAAAGTGGAAGAATTTTGTTTTTAAATGATTTTTTCTGTAGAAATATTTTAAAAGTGTGTTATACTATATTAATGGGGCCAGATCGAAACACGAGGGTGTATTTCAGCGGTCTGGTTTTCCCGGATGTTATAAACAAGTTTTTGGTTAATGGGACGGATTATTTCTATTATTTCTATATATACAGATTATTCCTATATACAGATTATTCCTATATAAAATGTCCTTGCCTGTCAACGGTATTATTGACAACGGTATTATTGACTAAAGATCGATTTATTTAAATTATATGTTTTATACTCCAGGCCGTTTTAATTTCATTTTTTCAAAAAAGGCGAAACGCCTGTTTGGAAGGATACAGACGAGACGTTTGTGTTCCCAAAAAAAGTAGTATCGTTTCTGTTTGGAGTATAACTGCTGGAATTTGACGAAAAAGTTCAGTCAGGTGACTGTTCTATGTTCAATAATTATTTTAAGGGGGTTTCTATGAAATTAAATAATGTTAAATTGGGGGGGGGGGCTAAAAGATACAATCTGTTTGGCTTTACCTTGGTTGAATTGTTGGTTGTTATTGCCATTATTGGTATTTTAATTGCGTTATTACTACCCGCAGTTCAGGCTGCCCGCGAAGCTGCACGTCGTATGGAATGTACCAACAAGCTCAAACAAATCGGTTTGGGGATTCAGAACTTTCATGATACCCACAATCGTATTCCTGCCGCTTGGGCCGATCCGATCTATAAAATATTTACCAGTACTTCCGGTTATGGTAATAATGCGTACGGTTATTCATTTCGTGTAACGATTTTACCGTTTATGGAAGCATCGGCGCAGTATGATACCATTACCTCCTATCTACAAAAGGTGAAAACCAGCCAGTCCACAGGGGCAGATACAGGTCTTGGTGGATTTGAGGTTTCTGGAGATACTTCCGGAGATGGTGTTCTGTTTAATACACCTCTTTCGATGTATCAGTGTCCTTCTGAAGCAACGAAACGTTTTGCTTCCGGACCGAATGCTTCCTGTAATTATGTTTGTTGTTTAGGTGATGCCTGGGGATGGAACGACTGGAAGTCTCCAACCCTTCGAGGAGCATTCCGTAGTAAAGACGATGCTAATCTTGACTATGCGGCAATTACCGATGGTACTTCCAATACAATTCTGGTTTCAGAAGGAACTGTTGCGGTTGGTAATTCAACCCAGGTTAAAACCGGTATGGTCTATATTGATTATTATGCCCATCAACATAACGGTGATGTCTCCTTCTGTGTGGCGGCTCGAAATGGAAATACGTTCAATACATCCAATATTTGGACAACGCAATATACCCGATGTCGCCGTTGGCACCATGGTTATGGCCAGTGCTATAACGCATTCCATACCATTTTACCACCGAATTCTCCTTCTTGTGGTCATGAATATCATGGATTAATGGCGGCAGCCAGTTATCATTCCGGAGGCGTAAACGCGGTCTATGCCGATGGTTCTGTTCACTTCATTTCCGAGACTATTAATGCGGGCGATCCTTCAAAAGGACATACCCGGGCTGGCGCTCTGATCGGTAATTTCGATAATGGAACGAATCCAGATCCCAAGTCTCCCTACGGAATTTGGGGCGCGCTGGGTACGATTGCTGGCGGTGAAACGGTTACCTTGTAATTTTAAGGATTGAATAGAATGAAAAAATTATTGTTTGTAGGTGTATTGGCGTTGGTTGTGGCTGGTTTCATCGGATGTGGCGGAAAATCATTAAAAACGGAATCTGTTGAAGGAATCGTTAAATATAAAGGAACTCCGGTTGCGGAAGCTACTGTTGTTTTTTCGCCAAAAGATCCGTCCGGAGTTGCGGCTACTGCCATGACTGATGCTGAAGGAAAATATAAACTGACAGCAGGACAGGGCGGCGTACAAGGAAAAGGAACTGTAGCTGGCGAATATAACGTTGGTATTACCAAGACGAAGAACGTTGCAAAACAGCCAACTCCGGAAGAAGTCCAGAAGGCAAGTGAAAAAGGCGAAGATATAACGAAAAAATATCCTCCGAAATATGAACATGAAGTTCCTCAAAAGTATAATTCTCCAGCTAAATCCGGCTTGACCGCAACTGTTAAGGCAGGAAAAAACACGATTGATTTTGATTTGACGGAATAAAAATCCGCAGGCATAACATTTTCTACCGGGTAGTGGCATATAAATCTTAAAATTTCGATTCATTGTAATCCTAAAACAGACGCGGGGACGCCTGTTGAGGGAGGAAGTGGACAAAATTTGCTATCCGGGTAATCGCTTTTTCTTCTGGCGGGCGGCTCGTCCGAAAATTTTTTAAAGATCGATTTATACCTAAGGCCAAAATGCTATTAAAACACTGTGTTTTATTGTTGCATTCTATTTATTTTATCCATCTGTTTGGAAACGGAAGATATTTTTTGTCAGGGCTTTTAATTATGTCAAATTGTGTATAATCGTATTTGTATCAATTGATAAACGTTTACTATAGTAGTTTGAGTTCTATTATTTTAAGGAGAAGGACATGCGCTTTCGAACAGCTTTGTTTTTGTGTTTGATTTTATTTTGTATGGTACATCCCGTTTCAGGACAGGATATTACAGGACAAGGTATTAAATGGAAGAATGTTAATTCGGGGATAGATTATGTCTCCCTGGAATCTGCTGAACCGTTACAGAAGGTATTTGCCCTTCGTATCGATACACTGAACAAGAATCTTTCCTTTTATACAACGGCCCGAAATCGCGATTATAAAGAAACAAGTAATGAAACGGATCGACGGACGACCGTTGATTTTTTAAAGGAAAATAATCTTGTTGTGGCGATTAATGCTAATTTTTATAAACCGTTTAATGCATATACGCGAACCCATCGTGGTTCTTCCGATGTAATAGGTCTTGCTGTTTCCGATGGTATTGTTGTTTCCAAAACACAAGAGGGTTTTCCTTCTTTTGTCATAACAAAGGATGGTCGAAAAGAGATTCGAATTGTTGTTCCGGAAGAGTCACTCGACAACGTAGAGTTAGCCGTATCCGGAAGTGCGATTTTGCTCAAAAAAGGGGCAATTCAAGTTCCTGACAATAAAAAAGACGTCCATCCACGAACCGCCGTTGGTATTTCTGATGACGGACAATATATTTATTTCGTAGTTATAGATGGTCGGCAGGATGGATACAGTATTGGAGCAACATTAAAAGAGACGGCGGAATGGCTCAAGAAAGTTGGGGCGTCCGAAGGACTAAATCTTGATGGGGGAGGATCGACTACCATGGTAATTCGAACGACGGACGGATCGCCGGACGTTCTCAATCGCCCGGTCGGTTTTGGAAACAAGCCCAATACACTACGCCATAATGCCAATAACCTTGGTGTTCGAATAAAGGTGGCTCCCTAAAAACATTTGTTATTTGGCGATACGGTAAATATCCGAAAAATCATTTCTATGAAGAAACTTGATTGCTCCGATACCTCCTCCAGTCGCTATTTCGCATTTATTGGCCATTTCGTCGAGTTGGTCATTGGTCGGATTGACTCCCAGTTCTTTAAGAGAGGTGGGCATATTAATGGACCGATAGAAGTTCTCCATTGCTTCGATTCCTTTCATAGCCGTTTCTTCCATGGTTGGTTCCGGCGTTACATTCATAACATTAAGGGCGAATTGGGCGAAGCGTTCCGTTCGATCTTTCATGACGTATCGAGCCCAACTTCCCCATATCGCAGCTAGTCCTGCCCCATGTGCAACATTGAACAAACCGCTCAACTCGTGTTCGAGCATATGACAGGACCAGTCGCCACCTTGCGAACCACACTCGGTCAAACCATTATGGGCAAGACTTCCACACCACATGATTTCCGCACGTGATTCGTAATCGGTCGGATTTTTCAAAAGATTTTGTGTATGCCGCATGACATTTTTCAATAGAGCTTCGGCAATGCTGTCTGTTATCTGCAAATTGTTACCATGACCGAAATAACGTTCCATGGTATGCATCATAATATCGACTCCTCCGCTGGCTGTCTGGTAGGGAGGCAGGGTCATAGTTAATTCCGGATTCATAATCGCGAATTTTGGACGTGACAGATCATCGTTATACGCTCGTTTGAGTTGTCCCTCTTCCCGGGTTATAACGGTACTATTGCTCATTTCACTTCCGGAGGCGGGGATTGTCAGAACAACACCAATGGGAAGACAGGCAACAGGTTTTCTTTTATTGTCATAAAAATCCCAAACATCTCCTTTATTGCTGACTCCATAGCCGATTGCCTTCGCGGAATCAATCACACTTCCTCCACCGATCGCTAGTATCAGGTTGACTCCATTGGATTTGCACTTGTCAATGCCATTATAAACCAAAGAGAGGAGGGGATTCGCTACGACTCCTCCTAATTCCAACCAATGAATTTGCGATTGCTCAAGTGTATTAGTGATACGACCAAATAAACCCGATTTCTTAATTCTATCACTCCCGTAATGTATTAGAATTTTTTGACCGTTCCATTTTTGGACTAGTTCACCGACTCGTTTTTCTGTCTCTCTACCAAAAATAATTTCCGTTGGGGTATAAAATGTAAAATTTGAACTCATTATATATTCTCCAGTTATGCCATTGTTAATTAATATGTACGATAATTTTTCCATATACACGTTATATATAAAGTATAATTTCTAAATACAGAAAGTCAACGGTTCACACAATTCCTTAATTTTTAAGTAACCGTTCACGGATATAAAGTGAAACAACGGATAACACAGCTTTTCACGGATAGTTTTTTGGCAAACAAACTTTTTTATGATAAAATTATTTATTATAATAGTTAAAATGTTAGTTTGTTATTGTAAAAATTGTATTTTATGGCAGACTATCAGTGTTTATCCGTAATATCTGTGGTTCCAACATCGTTCGTGAATGGTTACATTTTTAAGAATGTCGATAGTCTCGGATCAAAAAATATGTTATATCTTGTGAAAAGTGCAAGAAATGTTAAAATGAATTAACAAGAGAGCACTTTCCGGACCATTTTGTTTTGTCCGCCTCTTTTAAATCCAGAAAAAATCTTGCATTTAGGATTTATATCGTTATGAAAAAATCTGTTTTTACAATTGTTTCGATTATTTGTATTTTGACATTTTCCTGTATTGGTTATTCACAGGAACTGCATAATCCCACAGGGGTTGTAAAGGATCCGGACAAGGCCCTTTTACTCCTAAAAGAAGGAAATAAAAGATTTGTTGCAGACCGTTCCATTGTAAAGCCATTTCAGCATGATCGGAATGAATTGGTCGTTGGTCAGCATCCATTTGCCGTAGTCGTTTGCTGTTCCGATTCACGTGTTGTTCCGGAAATAATATTTAATCAAAAGTTGGGCGATCTTTTTGTTATTCGAGTTGCTGGAAATGTGCTTGGCCCTATTGAGTTGGGGAGTATCGAGTATGCGGTTGACCATCTTCATTCACCTTTGGTCGTGATTCTGGGCCATGAATCCTGTGGGGCCGTTACCGCTATCGTAGAACAATTGATTAGTGATATGGAAGATAAAGGTCATAGCCATGCACTACCGCGAAACATAGAATCAATTGCCGAAATGATTCGTCCGTCTCTTTCATCTGTTCTGGAACATCGTCATTTCAATAAAGGAACAAGTGCTGTCGAATTACTTAAAAAAGATAAAATCGATATCCTGGAAGGCACGTGTGATCAGAACGTCGAAAAAATGGTTTCCATCGTTAGGAACGATCTTGTTATTAAAGCCAATCATCCCAAGGTTATTGGAGGAAAATATCTCCTAAAAACTGGTAAAGTCGATTGGTTCAATCAAGCGCAAATAATCTCAAAATAAAGAATAACTCAAATTATAGATGTTTTTTTGGGGGGACCTTTATTCTAAAATATCACGTTTGTCCTACATCCTGCATTCGATCCAGGAGTACAGATAAAGGCGGATTTTGGTCTTTTGGAAAAGGCGATAGACATTATCATCGCCCATCTTTTATTTTAAAAGGCCAATTGTTACGAGCCATTCCTTGACCCGTTCCGGATATTTTCGGATCGGAGCGTCCGGTCCACAATTGCGGAACGCGTGATTGGCCAGGGAATAGATATGAAGTTCTCCGGGAATGTTCATTGAGCGCAGTTTATGATAGACGGTTATGGATCCCATGGGGGAATAACTGTCTCCATCGCCATGAATAAAACACATCGGAGGTGTCTTCTGGTCGAACGCAAAATCTTTAACCATAACGGAGTTATTGCCTTTACCGGAATTTTCATTGTCTTTGCCATCTTCCAAAACGTATGCGGGATATATCGGAACGGCAAAATTAATATGACAGGATATTTTATCCAGTTCGTCGATTGGCTGATAGGCATTGGTCTGACTTGTTGTAGCTGCCATTAAAGTCAAGTGGCCACCTGCGGAGAAGCCCATGACTCCTATCTTTTCGGGACTAATTTTCCATTCGACAGCCTTGGAACGTACAAAGCGAATGGTACGCTGGACGTCCTGCCAGGCTGCCTGATGTTTTGGGACACCGGGCCGTCGTGGTGTTCGATAACGTAGCATGACCACTGTAATTCCGTTTTTCAGAAAATAATCGCGTGGCATAACCCCTTCATACTCGTATGCTACTCCATTATAGGCACCTCCACAACAAATGATTAGACAGACATCACTCGTTTGATTGGTTGGCTTCCACCATTCCAGTGTCGGAATATAGTATTTTCCCCCTTTATTCTGATAATCTTCCGCTTTATCGCCCGGTGGTGTTGATGGCCAGAGGTGATATGTCTCGAAACCAAACGAAATTGAGGTCAGACAACAAATAATAAAGGCAACCAGTAATTTTTTCATTTTACTTCTTTCTTCTTCATTTCTTTAGGGCAAATAAAAATGGCATAAATAGTAATCATGCCGAATGCAATAGCCGGAACAAAATAGGCAATTTCTATGGTACCAAGTTTATCGGAGAGCATACCTTGAATCTGTGTCAGGAACGCCGCACCGCAGATCGCCATGACCATACCGGCACCTCCTATTTTTGTATCTTCTCCTAGTCCCGTTGTACCAAGACTGAAAATTGTTGGAAACATGAGCGACATACAACCGGAAACGCCTATCAATGCGTAAACACCGATTATTCCAGGATTTTGTGTTACGACAATACACAAAATCACGGCTAAAACCGATAGTAATGTCAATAGTGTGGACGGTCGAATATATTTCATCAATATAGTACAGGTAAAACGGCAGATAACGAATAAAATCAACGAGAAGATATAATAGGTTGCCCCCGCCTGTTCGGCCGTTTTGGGGAGAAAGGCCGTTAGACCACAGCTTTCACAAACGTTATAAAACCAGGTACTCAAGGGATCTATCGTTCGGAGCAGTTCAGGTGACTGCTTCGCCAGTTCGTCCAAATTCAGAGCGACCATACAATAACGAACCGTAAACGACCAGCAGGCGATTTGTGCTCCAACATAAAAAAATTGAGCGAGAACACCACCAATATAGTTTTTATTATGAAACAGTCTTTTTAAGGTTCCGCCAAAATCAATTGCCTTTCCTTTTTCCTCTTTTAGATTTGGCATTTTGGTAAACAGGATTAACAGCCAGGTTACAAGTAGAAGCAGACCGATTGACGCATAGGTCATTGAGACTGCTGACAGTTCTTTATGCTGTATTATTCCCAATTGATCGGCATTCATAACGGAACGATCTGCGGCTGTCAGTGTACTGAGTTGTGATAAAATAAAAACCTGACTCAAAACGACACCACCAATAGATCCGAGTGGATTGAACGATTGTGCCAAATTCAATCGACGGGTTGCCGTTCGCGGATCTCCCATGGCGCATATATATGGATTACAGGCTGTTTCAAGAATTGAAAGACCTCCGAAGGTTATGCAAATTGATCCCAAATAGATAAAATAACACAGGTCCGGACTGCGATAGGTGAATTTGGATGGATAAAAGAGAAGCATTCCGACAACAAACATACCGAGTCCGAGCAGAACTCCTGATTTATACGAGTATCTCTTCATAAAAATGGCTCCCGGTATCGCGAAACAGCCATAACCCAGTAGATAACAGACTACTTGTATCCAGGCCGTTTTACCATCGTCGAAGCTCATAATCCGCTTAAACGCCGGAAGAAGAGTGTCCGTCATGTTATTTGCCAAGCCCCACCAGGCAAACAGGGTCGTTAATAATATAAAGGGAAACAGTATACTAATTGATACTGTTGGTATTTTTTCTGCTGTGTTTTGAGGAAAGTCTTTATTTTCCGACTGCATAACCGATTTTTCCTTTCTTTTCATGGGATAAACTGATTTTTTACAATACTCTATTCATTGTAACATTCCTGATTTCGGAATACAAGTCAATTAAAAATACGAAATAAAAAATTTTATTTTTACTAGTGGTTCGTAACACTTAAAAACAGGAGTTGACTGGAACGCGGACGTCTCGTCCGTACTGCCCGGGAAAACGGGCGTCTCGCCTGTTTTATTCCCCTGAATGAACTCCTAAATGAAAGTGTTGTCTGCCTCCAGGTAATATTAAGAAAATTATCCGGCCTTTATTGAAGTTGAAATGGATATCCGTTATAATCAACTCAATTGTGTTTTAAATCATTGAAACTGCGGTATTCCGCCTAATCGAAAAAGGTGTTTTATGTTGCGACGACTATGGTGTTTCCGATATAGTGTATCGGTTCTATTATTATTTTTTGCCGCGTCTGTGTTTGCGTTGGACCCGACTCCGGAAGAATTGGAACTCCGGGATATTTGGCTCCAGACCCGATTCTATCAGAATCAAAAGAGTCTGCCTCTTGCCAATAGTATTGAGGTATTGGAGAATAACGATCCTTTACGTCAAAATACCGGAAATGGTAATAAAATCAAAATTGGAAAAGTTGTGTATGAAAAAGGACTCTATGCCCATGCGTCGAGTCGTTTGAAGATCTATCTTTCCGGCCCGGCCAAAAAATTCACTTCTTTCGTCGGTGTGGATAATAATGCGACGAACGGACAAGGGTCCGTCAAGTTTTCCGTTGAAGTCAAAAACAAGATTGTATTCGAAACGCCGATTCTTCGTGGGGGGAATGATCCCGTTCGTCTCGATGTTAATCTGGATGGGGCCGATTCCTTTTTCCTGAATGTTTCACCGACGGAGGACGGTATCAGTTGTGATCAGTCTGATTGGGCCGAAGCACAAGTTACCATGGCAGACGGAACTGTTCTGGATCTGGGTGATTTTCGGGTTTGGGGAAAGTATGTCACGACAGAACCAATTGATTTTCCATTCTCCTTCCGTTATAACGGAAAATCGTCACGTGAATTTTTGAAATCGTGGAAGAGGGAAAAAGGACCTGTCTCCAAGGAAAATGGTCGGGAAACATACACGATTACTTTTTCTGAACCGAACGGTTGTCTGGTGGTCTATTGTGACATGACGTTGTATTCAGGGTATCCCCAGATTGAATGGAAACTTCGATTCAAGAATAATTCCGACATAAAGACGCCTGTTATTGAGAATATCAAGGCGATCGATACTGTATTTTTGCGTAAATCGTTTTCACCACGTTCTATTAGTGGTTGGGATCCCAATTGGGGAGCGGCCAAACGCTTTAATGAACAAAATGAATTTGTTCTGCATCATGCGGTAGGAAGTCCCTGTCGACAAGACGATTATATGCCTTTAACAACGTCTATGACTCCCGGACTGGAGAAGACGATTGCGACGAGTGGTGGTCGTTCGAGTAACTCGGATCTCCCCTATTTTAATATAGGTGCCGGTAATCAGGGATGGATTGTTGTTATCGGCTGGCCGGGGCAATGGTCCGCCCAATTTAAGAGGGTGGGGGATACCGGTTTGCTCGTTTCCGGAGGTCAGGAATTAACGCATTTCTATCTGGAACCAAAAGAAGAAGTTCGTACTCCCTGTATTGTTGTTCAGCCATGGCAACGATCTTCCTGGTTTGAAGCACAAAACGTCTGGCGTCAATGGATGATTCAGTTTAATGTTCATCGACAGCCGGATGGATCGATTATAGATCACCATCTTGCCGCCTGTAGTTCCCATTTCTTCGCGGAAATGACTCAAGCCGACAGTAAAAAACAAATGACTTTTATTGATCGTTATCTGGAAGAAAAAATCCAACTCGACTATTGGTGGATGGATGCGGGCTGGTATCCCTGTGATGGTCAATGGCCCAAAACGGGAACTTGGGAAATCGATCAGACGCGTTTCCCTGGCGGTTTTCGTCCTATTACCGATCATGGTCGTGCTAAAAATGTCAAGTCGATTGTTTGGTTCGAACCGGAACGTGTTCATCCAGACTCTTGGTTGGCAAAAAATCATCCGGAGTGGCTACTGAAGGCGGAAGGAAGTTCTGACCTGCTCAATCTGGGTAACGAGGAAGCACGAAACTGGCTGACAAATCATATTGATGCCTTTATTAAGAGGGAGGGAATCGACCTTTATCGGCAGGATTTTAATATGGATCCCATATTGAATTGGCGGAAGAACGATGTTCCGGATCGACAGGGAATCAATGAAATACGACATATAACCGGTTATTTGGCCTACTGGGATGCCCTTCAAAAGCGAAATCCCGGCCTTCGAATTGATTCATGTGCTAGTGGCGGTCGTCGAAACGATCTGGAGACCATGCGTCGTGCCGTTCCGCTTTTACGAAGTGATTATCTGTTGGAGCCGGTTGGTCAACAGATTCATCAGTATGGAAGCTCCTTCTGGATTCCATTTGAAGGGACTGGTGGACGTGCTTTCGACGACTATCTACTCCGCTCCCATTTGAGTCCGTATATCAATCTCTGCTATGATGCTCGTGTAAAAGACGATAATTGGGAACTTGTTCGAAGAAATATGAAAATATGGCGTGAAGAACTTGTTCCGTATTATGCCGGAGATTATTACCCCTTGACCAGAGCAACTGCCGACGAAGACGTCTGGATCGGATGGCAATATAACGACCCCAAACGGAAGAGTGGCGTTATTCAAATGTTCCGTCGTATTGATTCAACAATGACGTCCGGTATGTTTCCTTTGTTCGGCCTGGAAAAAGACGCCCAATATCTGTTTCGTGACGTCGATTCCGGTAAAACGTTTACCGGTCGTGGAAAAGATCTAATGGAAGCAGGATGTCCTTTAACGATATCAAAGGCGCCATACGCCGCTATCTTCCATTATGAAAAAGTGAAATAACACGGAGTAAATATACTTGTACAACGTTATAAAATCGGCATTTCCTGGGAGCACGGACGTCTCGTCCGCATCTTCCAAACAGGTGTCTCGCCTGTTTGGAAAAACAGACTTTTAGAACGACAGAGCCCGAGCTTGAGTATAAAAGAATTAAAGCAGATTAAAAGGTGGAAATACGCTTGCAATGGAATTCGCGGGCTCTCTTGCCCGCTGTTGTGTCGATGCTATTTGCCATTAAATGTAAGTAAAAATAGATATATTTCATTCCAAACGGTCCGTTCCTGGTATACTTGTACAACGTTATAAAATCGGCATTTCCTGGGAGCGCGGACGTCTCGTCCGCATCATCCAAAACAGGCGTCTCGCCTGTTTGGAAAAACAGACTTTTAGAACGACCTTGAGTATAATTTCCGTGGTAATAGAAAGACGAACAATACCATCCCTGGAACAATATCCATTCCCGATGGACATGGACCAAGTGCCCGTCGGGGTAAACAGATCTGTACGAACTCCCTCTATTATAAATGTTATGGTATCACTGTCCAAATCCCTGTTTATAGGTATATTTGGCACGTCGATTTTCCATTCGGGTCGGATCTTCCTTCTGAAGAAGCATTTCGTATTCGGTAAAGTTCCCTTCGAACCATCGCACCTTGCCATTACCTTCAAATATCAATAGGTGGGTACATATCCGGTCAAGGAAGAATCGATCGTGGCTAATGACCATAACACAACCGGGAAAATCCAAAATGGCTTGTTCCAGAACACGCATGGTCCCAACGTCGAGATCGTTTGTCGGTTCGTCCAGAAGAAGGAAGTTTCCACCACGTTTCAACAGTTTGGCCAAATGAATTCGATTTCGTTCCCCTCCGGAACAGACTCCAACCATTCGCTGTTGTTCCTGTCCGCGGAAATTAAATCGGGATACGTAAAGACGACTGTTCATTTCGATATTTCCCAATTCGATTCGATCTCGACCATCGGTAATTTCCTCGAAGACCGTTTTATCATTATTGAGTGCGTCCCGATGTTGATCGACATAGGCCAACTGTACGGTCGATCCTAATTCGAATGAACCGGAGTCCGGCTTTTCTTCTCCGACAATAATCCGAAACAGAGTCGTTTTTCCGATTCCGTTAGGGCCAATAACACCGACAACGGCACCACGTGGAACGTTAAAGGAAACGTTATCCAAAATGGAGTTTTTCTTTCCATCCATTTCAAACGATTTACCGAGATCTTTAACAACCAAAACTTTTTCTCCTAGCCGCTGACCGGGCGCAATCTGAATAATCGCGTCACTTTTATCGTCGAGTTTTTGTTGAGATGCCAGTTGATCATAGGCGGTAATACGAGCCTGATTTTTTTGCAGACGTCCTTGATGTGCCATCCGAATCCAGTCGAGTTCTCGTTTGAGAGTTTTCTGTCGTTGTGATTCCTGTTTTTCTGCAACCCGAAGAAGTTCCGCCTTTTGTTCCAGCCAGGAGGAATAATTACCTTCAAACGGAAGACCTCGTGTATTCTCCAGTTCAAGAATCCATTTTGTGACTTTATCCAGGAAATAACGGTCATGTGTTACGATAATAACGGTACCGGGATAATCGCGAAGTGCTCCTTCGAGCCATTGAACTGTTTCTGCGTCCAGGTGATTCGTTGGTTCGTCCAGGAGGAGCAGGTCCGGTTTCTCCAGCAGGGCCATACAGAGTGCGACCCGGCGTCGTTCCCCTCCGGACAGAATACGAACCTGTGCGTCATCCGGGGGAAGTACAAGTGCGTTTGCGGCCATATCAATGCGTCGATCGAGTTCCCAGCCATCTTGATGATCGATCTCTTCCTGTAGACGCCCCATCTCTTCAAGTAACGTGTCGAAATTATCGGCCTGATCCGGATCGGCCATTAACATCGAGACCTCGTTAAAACGATCTATTTTCGACTGAAGTGGTGCGACGGCTGTCATTAAATTTTCACGAACCGTTGCGTCTAAATTCAATTCGGGCTCCTGGGCCACATATTTAACGGTCATACCCTTGACCATTGTGACGTCACCATCAATATCTTTATCGATTTGTGCCATGATTTTCAATAAAGTCGATTTACCCGCGCCATTTTCACCGACGATTCCAATCTTCGCGCCATAATAAAAGGACAAACTGATATTCTGAAGTATAACTTTTTCACCAAACCGTTTCGATACACGATTCATCTCAAATATAAAATGCGGTGCCATTTAATTATTCTATCCTTGTTGTAATTCTTTTGTCTGTTATTTGTTATCTATTTTTTTGTTATCCATTATTTATTGAACAGGTCCGTATCCAGCCATAAAGTGACCGGTCCGTCGTTGACCAGTTCGACATCCATCATTTCCTGAAACACGCCGGTTTCCACGGGAATTCCATTATGTCGAATCTGCTCGACAAAAATTTCATAAAGAACTTTAGCTGGCTCCGGACGTGCCGCTTCAAAAAAAGACGGACGTTTACCATGACTACAGTCGCCGTAAAGTGTAAACTGACTGACGACAAGTATACTCCCGCCGACTTCGGACAGTTCACGATTCATATGGCCCATCTCGTCTTCAAAAATACGAAGACCACCTATTTTTCGTGCTAATAGTTCCGCCTCTTTTTTTTCGTCTTTGGCACCGACTCCTAACAGAATTAGGAATCCCTGACCTATTTCACCGGTACATTCGTTATTTTTTTCCGGCAAAAGAACTCGGGCTCTTTTGACCCGTTGGATGCAAGCTCTCATTTTCTCTTCCTGTATTCAATCCCTATTTGCAGTCTATTATTACAGCGATTTTATTACCAGGGATACATCGGTTTCCATTGATAGTTTTTTAATTGATAGTTTTTTATCTGTCTTCGTTTTTCATGATAAAATATTATCAATATATTTTACTGTTTTTTCGGTACTATCGTGTTAATCCGTGTCAATCCATATTTTAAAACGTATCTTTTTTATGTTTTGAGTTTTTGTATTCCTGAATTGCTTTATTGACTTCGGTTCCCGATTTTATATTGTGCATGGTAAAAAGGACAAAGCCGTTCACCTGTTTTTTCGTCAGAATATAATCAAACTGCCGAATTAGTTCGTCGGACGAAGTCCATTCGGGAGTCGTCGAATGGGGATCAACCCGATAGGCGGCCATCCCTATATAGAGTTTGGTTTTTGTTCCGTCGACAACATCATTCCACCAATCGACCAGCGTTTTAAAGTCGGCGATTTTAAATCCGATATGCCAATAGATCTGTGGTGTTATATAATCGATCCATTCTTTTTTAACCCAGCCTCTTGTATCCGCGAACATATTGTAATAGGTTTCGTTCCCCTGCGTTTCACTCCCAAGGGCGTTATTCACTTTATTAGCCCAAATTCCGGCTGGACTAACCCCGAAGTCGATCTGCGGTTTTATACGTTTAATACCTTTATGAATGCCTTGAATCAAGAGATCGACATTATGTCGCCGCCAGTCTTCGATATTATCGAATCCCTTCCCATACTTTTTAAAGGTCTTTTCGTCCTGGGTCAATTTTCGGGCCGGATAGAAGTAGTCGTCAAGGTGAATACCGTCCACCTCGTAGTTGCGAACGATCTCCTGAATACCATTGATTACATATTTCCGTACTTCTGGAAGGCCCGGATTGAGGAAAAGTTTACCATTATATTCAAAGGTCCATTCCGGATGGAGCAAAGCCGGATTATTGGGGGCGAGATCCTCCTTTTTGACCTTGCCACTTGTAACACGGTATGGATTGACCCAGGCATGTAGTTCGATTCCGCGCCGATGGGCCCCTTCCACCCACCAGGCTAGGGGATCGAAACCATCCTGAGGACCTTGCCCTTGTTGTCCTGATAAAAACGCTGACCATGGATAGAGCTTCGATGGATATATTGCATCACCCATCGGTCGAACCTGAAGAAAAATGGCGTTAAGTCCCAATGCCTGAACCGTATCCAAACAGGTATCCGCCTCTTTTTTCCATTCTTCTGTTGATAGTCCTTTTTTCGAAGGAAAATCTATATTGAAAACGGTCGAAACCCAAACTCCATGAAAGGAGGCTACTTTAGCCTCTTTCGAATAGGAGCGTAAATTAAATTCCGTCATAAAGGTTATAAAAACAACAACCGCTATAATACTTGACCAAAATAATTTCATTATTTTCCCTCCTATTTAAAATACTATCCCAATAAACTGGAATTTGTTCCCCAGTCAGGAAGGTCCGAATCATTGATTTTGATATAGATTCGAACCGGATCCACCTCTCTTTCTTTCAGTAAATCGCAAAATAACTCGACTGTTTTTTGTCGGGCCTGTATGGAAGTTGGTCCCACACATTGTATGTTTACAAAAGCGGCTGGCAATTTACAGTTACTTTGATAGGAAATGCAGGTGTCGTCATTAACAATAGACATGACAACATCTCTTGGTTTTTTCATGCCATCTACAACGGCGTCAATAGTGGCAAACGCCAGGGCTTCTTTTTCGCTTCGATCAAGTTTTTTAGAAATGGTAACGGTTACAACCGGCATAATAACCTCTCCTCTATATTTTAAGGACAGTCTGTTTAACGACTCTGGCTCAAAACAAACGATTCGTCTGAAAACCATAAAGTCTCTCTATTTACTATCTTTATTCTATCAAAATAACTCAATATGTAAACAAGTTGTATTTTAACCATAGTTTATCCGAATTATTATCATTTATGTATGATATTGCTGGAGCAGTTACGTTACAAGGCATCAAATTTTGGGAACCGTCCATGGATATAAAGTGAAACCACGGATAACACTGATTTTCACGGATAGTTTTTTGGCAAACAAAATTTGTTATGATAAAATATTTATTATAAAAAGGTAAAAATGTTTAGTTTATTATTGTAGTATATTATATTTTACGGCAGACTATACTCAAGGTCGTTATAAAAGTCAATTTTTCAAAACAGGCGAGACGCCTGTTTTTGAGGATACGGACGAGACGTCCATGCTCCCAGGAAATGCCGAATTGATAACGTCGTACAGAATAAATGTTGTACAGTATATCTGTGTTTATTCGTGATTCCAAAATCGTTCGTGAATGATTACCTGTTTTGTACGTCCATAATGGACATTATAACAATTCATTTATTTTCAATCAACCACCATTTTTTTGTATCCGTGAAAAGGTACACGAAAATTTACATCCCTCTATTAATATAAAAGAAATGAGATGGTCGTTTTTGCGGAAGAAAATCTGAAATTTAGTGATTTTCTTCAAAATAATCGAAAAAGTTTTCTTGTACACAGATATAAATTATCTATATTATCCATTTTAACATAAAATAGACCTGGATACTTCGGAATATATAAACTTTGATAAAAACGTACTGCATCCGTCACCCCTTTAGCCGCATTATGAAGAACAGGCGATGGATACGTTCAAGTGAGGTTGCGTGATTAGGGGTTAGCCGATAACATAAATACAGTGGGAAAATCTGCTAAATTTTTCCTAATTTCGTGTGATTCCCCGGGCACTGCCGGTACTGGAAATATATAGGGTGAATTCCAACATAAGGTGCGTGGCCCTCATATGGTGACCTCCTCCGGTCTGGACCGATTGACTTTTGCCCGTTCTTGAGGTAGACTTTTGTTTACGTTAATGTAATGAGTGACTTCAAAAAAGAAATACACTTTACCGACTCTGAGGGTCCCATGAAAAAATTTCTACTGATACTGACGTTCCTTGTTCTGATTGTCGGGACACGGAATGCTTTCTCGCAAATGATGGATACGTTCGACTCGCCGCCGTTCGATTCGCTGGAAATCAAATCGAACGAACGGAATACCGTTTTCACCTTTAAAGAGGCACCGAAAAAAACGGCAATCGTTCTTCAGGCAATTCCACCGGAAAAGACGCCCGTCGTTAAGCTGGAAATTCGGGACGGCGTCCTTTGTATTGATACATCGAATCAGGATGCCGACGGCTATCGAAATATACAGATGAATATATCCGGACTCGACCCCAAAAAGATGGCCGATATCGAATACTGCATGTATGTAACCGTTGAAGGGCCACGCGGCGGTACCGGTAATTTCTATTTCGAAGGACATGGTATCGACAAGCGACATTATTACAAAACGTTGCCTGTACGATTCAACGGAATGAAACAGACGTTTGCGTTTAATCAGGTCATCCCAACCGACCTTAACGAAATTCATCTCCGATTCGATTTCTTCAAGCCGGGCAAATATCGTTTCCATCACGTCTGTCTGAAAAAGGAGACCTTCGATCCCGCGACCGTTTCCGGACTCAAGCCGGAACTCATGTTCCACGCAACATTCGACGGAACGACGGAACCCGTCTTCGCTCAAGGTGAGAAGAAGCCGGTTCGGGATAAAAATGTGACTTTCGAAAAGGGAATCGCCGGTCAGGCCGCCCTGTTCGATCGGGCCCACAACGCGACGCTCGCCTATTCGCTCGCAAAGAATCTCAATCCGGAATGCGGAGCCGTTTCCGTCTGGGTCAAGCCGCGACGCGGAACAACCCCGGAGGAAATGGCCAATATCCAAAAGACATGGCGAACGATTTTCACCATGCCGTGGCAGGAATCGACCCGTGCCGGGTCTGGCGCACTCTGGTTCTGGATTTATGAAGGACGTCTTCGGATGGATACAAGCGACCTGCTTGACAGCTATACCATGTCCTCCCTGCCAGCGACCGACTCTTGGATTCATCTCGTCTTCAACTGGGACCCGATCAGTCGTCATGTTTATGTGAATGGAAAATCTGCAGGCGGAGGCGGCGACAGCCTTAATCGTGCCCAACCGGTCAATCCGTTGCGATATACCCGACTCGACTTCAACGAGTTCCTTGTTGGTAATTACAACGGTCGTCCTTTTGAAGGACTCATTGACGATCTTCAAATCTATTCCGCTCCGCTTTCGGAGGAACAGGTTCAAAAGATTCGGCGGGAATACCAGAACGTTTCAGTGGTGCCGAGCAATCAATATTTCTTCGATGACCAGCCGGTCACACTGCGTGGCTCCATAGAAAATACGGGAAAGAGCGATGAGGCGGTAACGATAAAACTTCTGGACTCCAACGGTCTGCCGATCGAAGGCATCAAAGGTAATATTACCGTAATGGGGGGCAAGACAACGGAATATTCCATTTCCATTCCCCAGCCGGTTGCGGGCCTTTATAAAGTCCAGATAACAACTGACGGAACGGAATGCGGTAGTTATGTGGTTCAGGTCTTTCAGTCGAAACGAATTGCGAATAAAACGGCAGTGGCGAAACGTGCCGTTAGTGCCTGGGATAAAAGACTGCAACTCAAACTGCTCGAAACCATCGACCCGTTAAAAATTGAGCCGGACCGAATTGCAGTGGTTGGCAAGCTGGAAGAGAAGGAGCTTGCCGGTCGCAAATATATTCAGACGGAAGGAAAGGCGGGCCAACGGTTTGCCATTCACCTTTCGCCTGTTACAGAGGATAAGCTCTACTGCTTCGAATGGGATTATCCGGACGATATGAAACGAACGGTCGATATCGTTGCCCAAGCAAGTAACTCGAATGTCAGCGGTCAGTATGAACTTCAAATTGGCTATCTGACCGGCGACGAATATCCCGCGACCGGCGAAATGAAGACGCAACGATGTCTCTACTGGGCGCCGGACAGCGATCTTTCTGTTATCTTTATGGCGGCCCGAAAAGGGGAAGGCGGAGCTGCACTCGCGCAACTGCGTGTTTACGAGGTCGAAGGCGAACTTCCGAAAGCGGCGGTTCATCCGGCGAAACCGGTCGACGGCTGGACGAGGCAGGGCTGACGCACCATTTTAGGAAAAATAGGTTAGGAATTAGAGAATTTG
>CAYUAP010000028.1:0-43381 GCA_964442735.1 uncultured Planctomycetaceae bacterium
TACATCTCCAAATTACATCTCCAAATTACATCTCCAAATTACATCTCCAAATTACATCTCCAAATTACGACTCTAAATTACGTCTCCAAATTACATCTCCAAATTACTTCTCCAAATTACGACTCCAATATAGAGACCGTCTGAAAAACAAAGGTTGTTAGCAGCCAGGCCATTAGTGTTACCAATAACCACTGGGCACAAGCATATCTCCAGCCTCCCGCTTCCCGGGCAATAACGGCAAAAGTCGCCATACAGGGCATACCGACCAGTGTAAATAAAATAATACACAATCCGACCAAGGGTGAATAATTTCGTACCAGAGCTTCCCGTAACGAGGATGTATCTTCTTCGCTCTCTCCGACTTTATAGACAATGGCCATCTGTGCGACAAATACCTCCTTCGCCGCAAAGGCACCTATCAAGGAGGTTCCGATTTTCCAGTCAAATCCCATTGGACGAAGAATCGGTTCAATAAAATGACCAATATGCCCGATAAAACTATATTCCAACGCCGCCTCTTTTTCTTCCTGGTCGATTTGTATCATTTGCCTTTCCTGATCGGCGGAATTCGAATTCGCTGCCGCAATTCGTTGTAATTCAAACATTTGCATTTGATCTCCAGGAATTTGTGGGAACTTCATTAGAAACCAGAGAATAATCGAAATGGCCAGAATGACAGTTCCTGCCTTATGCAAATAACACCAGGCTCGACGATATACCTGTAAACAGACCGATCGCAGATTCGGACAATGATAGTACGGCAGTTCCAAAATGAGCGGAGTATTATCACCACTAAAAACGGTTCCACGTAACAGTTTTCCTAGAATTACAGCCAAAATGATTCCAACCATATAAATAGCCCATAGTAATGGGGCCGTCCATGTCATGGGGAAAAATGCAGGTAAAATCATGGTATAAATCGGAAGTCGCGCTCCACAGCTCATTAAAGGTATAATAAACATAGTCGTTAACCGGTCTTTTCGGCTCTCTAATGTTCGTGTTGCCATTATTGCAGGAACAGAACATCCGAAACCGATAATCATCGGAATAAAACTGTTGCCAGGCAAACCGATTTTTCTCAAAAAACGATTCATCAGTAGTGCAACACGTGTCATATAGCCGGAGTCTTCCAGTATCGAAATACCAACGAAGAGCAAAACAATATTAGGTAGAAAAACTAAAACACCCCCAACTCCTCCGATAATACCATCAACGAGAAACGAGGCCGGAAGACTCTCCTTTCCATTCGGGAAAAAGCATAATATCCAGTTACTCAAAATACCGAATCCCTTTTCTATCCACTCCATCGGATATTGACCCAATGTAAATGTTAATTGAAATACAACATACATCAGAAACAGAAAAATCGGAATTCCCCAAAAACGATGTGTCAGAATTTTATCCAGTCGATTGGAAAATTCAGACGCCTTTTGTTTTTTGACAGACTTCAAATCCAAATTTAAAGATTTTGTTTTATGAACAAACTCCGTAACGAGTTCGGAAATATATTGATACCGAACCGCGGCAATGGCAGTCGGAAGATTACACGAATGGGCAACGGACCATTCCCGGTCTGTCTGTTCCAAAAATGTTTTGATGTCCTCTTGATGATCAACTGGTATAAATGAAGTATCACCTTCAAGTAAACGCAACGCACGAAATCGGACATTGCCCGAATCACCCGCGTTTTGTCCCTCTGTCAGACGATCCTCCAGACTGGATAGAAGGACTTCCAATTCATTTCCATAATCAAGACGAAAAATATTCCGCGATAATTTGAGGGGCGTTGCCCGATCCGACAGAACAACTTCAACGATCTTTTTCATGATATCATCAATAACAGGATTGTTTGTCGATGACGAACAGTAACGAAGATAAAAATTTTTAGGACAGGAACAGACGATAGGAAATTCCGTCATTTTTTCCGTAATTATTGATTGCCCGGAACCATGACAGCATGTACCATTACTTGAGCATGTATTTTGATGATTGCGTAACGCCGTTCCTGTCGTTTGAATAATCGGTACTCCCAATTTTCGCGAAAGATCGTCTACATCAATTTGTTCACCGTTTTGGAGAACTATGTCGCTCATATTGAATAGGAGGATTATCGGATAATTCCATTCGAGAAGCTGAATCGTCATATAAAGATTTCGTTCCAAATTGGATGAATTTATGACATTCATAACAAGGTCCGGCGGTGAATCAAGAAGAGTTCTACAACTAATCGTCTCCTCTTCTGACCAGGGAAGTAAATTATAAGTGCCGGGTAAATCAAGAAAACAAATTTCATATTCCCGATATTTTCGTCTTCCTTCCACTCGTTCGACTGTGACTCCCGGATAATTACCCACCTGTTGACAACTTCCGGTCAGTCCGTTGAAGAGTGTTGATTTACCACTGTTCGGATTTCCGATTAAATCAACCTGAATTACTTTTTGCCCGTTCATTTTTCATGAACCTCGATATTATCAACTAATGAATTGTCGAGAACAAGTCGATTACCACGACATAATACTATTGACGCTCCATGAAGTGACTGTTCTATCATTTCAACTTTTGTTCCCGGAACAATTCCAAGTGAAACAAGACGCAAACTTAATTCCCGTGCGAGTTGAAACGACTTGACTGTAACCACGGCCCCATTTTTAACTCTTCGAAGTGACATTTTATATCCCTCCATTCCTCGTCATTAATTTTAAAGCTGTTCCTAAAACCCATATTTCACGTTCATCCGAATGTACGATGGATCTTAATCGCGGAAAATACATTCATGTTACCAATTGTTTTCAGAACCACCCTTTATTTATTCTTTAACTTTATTTATTCTTCGCAATGCAATTATGTCATGACATTGAATTTTTGTTTATTCTTTATATTTTAGCCATAGCTAACCTCCAATCAAGTGGGGGGTGTTCTATTTTTTCAATGGAGATTCAGATTTTACCTTCATCGGTGACTTGAAACGGGAGGTTATTATAAAATATGTCAGGTGTAAAAAATTAAAATTGATACCGACAGGTCTTGCTTAAAGCTGTACTTTTTATTAAAATCAAATGGAGATATACTCAAGGTTGTTATAAAAGTCTATTTTTCCAAACAGGCGAGACGTCTGTTTTGGAGGATGCGGACGAGACCTGCCGTCAGGCATGGCGTCCGTGCTCCCGGAAAATGCCGAATTTATAACGTCGTACAGTATAGTATAGTTATGGAAGTCCATGACTGGTTCTGTTGAACGAGGAATTTCGTTATACCTCGTTGATATCACTTCAATTATTTTTCAGAGGGAATTTTAATATGTCCGATATAAAAGTTAGTCGACGTGGTTTTTTTGGGGCAGCCGCAGGAGCAGGAAGTTTACTGATTGCCGGAACGGTCGCAGGGGCGGGAGGACAAACGCCAGCCAAACTGCCTGAAGTAGAAACCAATCCAGAGGTAACCGATAAAAAGCAGCTTGCGGCCTTAAATGATATTGCGGAATCATTTCCATTTCTGGAAAATCCGACGCCGGACGGTATGACGGTTGTTTGGTCGATCAAGCGTTCCGGGACCGGATATGTCGAATGGGGAGAAACAAAGAAACTAGGACATATCGCGCGCAATTCCGTCAATGGTCTTTTTGAACTGGATGATCGTTTTTTGTCAGCACGAATAACCGGACTCAAGCCCGGAACGACCTATTATTATCGAACGGTTTCCATTGGAATGGATTTTCCTAATTATGGAAAACTTCTTTCCGGGAATAATGTTTACAGCGAAATCTATTCCTTTACAACTCCTGATTCCAATGGAAATACAGCTAGTTTTTTTGTTATGAATGATACACATGAACGTGTTAAAGAAGTTGCTCTCTTCGCAAAAAAACTAATGGATTTAAAGGCCGATTATACAATATGGAATGGAGATCTTCTGAATGATACCAATTCGGCAGATCAGGCGGTAAAAGGCATAATGCTCCCGGGAAACATACCTTTTGGGGCCGAGAAGCCCATCTTGTTTACCGCCGGCAATCATGACCATCGGGGACCTTGGGCACGCAGTATAACCAAATTATGGCGTCCCTGGAATCAAAACGATCCCAAGTATAGTGATTTACAACATAATTGGTTTATCCGGAAGGGACCTCTTGCGATGATTGGAATGGATACCGGAGAGGATAAACCTGACTTTCATCCTGTTTGGGCCGGATTAGCCAATTTTGATCCGATACGACGACTTCAAGCAAGCTGGTTAGAGGAAACTCTTAATCGGCCTGAAATTAAAAAGGCTCCTTTTATTATAGTCTTCTGTCATATTCCGCTCTATAGCGCCGATCCAAATGCTAATCCGGGCGATATTCTGGAACGTTGGGCCACGTGGCAACGTCCATGCGCAAAATATTGGAGTCCCATTTTCAAAAAATATGGAGTACAGGCTGTTATTACAGCGCATCTGCATTCCCTAATGCCCGCCGATCTGCCAGATGAAAATCGTCCTTGGATACAAATTCATGGAGGTGCCGCTGATTATAACAGTAATGCCGCCTTTATCCACGGAACAATAAATGATGGTAAACTGGTTATCCGACAGGAAATGTTAAAAGATAAATCCGAAGTTGGATGCTGGACAATTGAACCAAGAAAATAGGTAACCGTTCACTTTAGATCTGTGGTTTCACTTTAGATCTGTAAACGGTTACGAGAATTTTATCAAGATACTGAAAAATCATTCGATTCAAATCACTGTAGACAGCCATAGTCGAACGTTCGATAACATCATGATCAAGTGACTTTGGTGTATGGTGAAGTACGAGGAGGTATACCTGAAAATTATGATGATGTTTTGGACTGCAACAGGAGTCACGGCGCGTATTTCTTGTTGTATGTTGTAATTCATAATTTCTTCATTATCATAATAAAAATCACGGTTTGCATCGTACAGTTTCCTGTGGGTGAAAACTCCACAAATTACGGAAAAACAGATTCCGTAATGTCGAGATATGTATTAAAAAACATTTACTGGCAGTTCATCAACAATCCTCGGAATTTTATCCCTAAATTACCGTGGATTGCGATAAAACTGATGATAACACCATGCAAATACTGATTTTAATAATATCAGATGTTTAACCTGCCTCGTGAATCTTCACAAAAATTTTTCCGCGCCCGTGTGTCATGCCTCGTCAATCACCGATATTCATCTCTTTCACCTTGACGATAACTTCTATTTTAACAACCACCCTGTGAACAGAAGGAAAAACATTCAGAATAACTCCCGTCCCCTCCCCAATTTTTCAGTCGTTCCACTACCAAAATAAAGCCTCGCACGTAAATAACCTACATATTACAAGTGCAATATTTTGATAAATACCTCGAACTGTAAATCATAAATAACAGTACAGCATAATACATATGCCATTCGTGTCAAACAGGAACAATAATTACACGAGGTTCTTAAAGTTATACCCACCTTTTTTAAAAACCAAAATCATCCAATTCGACTTCCACCTTTTTTGCTTCAACAATAGGCTTCGCCTCCTGATGAACCGGATTTCCTTCGACATAAATTGCACGATAGGGACGTGCAGGACAAATAAACTCGCACCCGCCACACCCAACACAAATATCCGGATTGATAACCGGAATCGGCGGTTTTCCATCCTTCTGTTCAATCATTGCAACCGCCTGCGTTGGACAATGCTCGGAACAGGCCCCGCAACTGGTTCCCTCCGTAAAGACAATACAGTTCTCCTTAATTAAATGGACCCTCCCCATCTGTACCTTGTGCTTCTCCTCCAGCGTTAATTCCTTTATCGCATCGTTCGGACATACCCTCGAACATATCGTACAGTCGAAATTACAAAAACCACGCGAGAACTCGACCCGAGGCTGTAATATCCCCGTCAAACCGTATTCCAAAAAAGCAGGTTTTAAAACGTTCGCCGGACATCGATTCACACATAAATGACACGCTGTACATTGTTCCGAAAATGTATCCTGACTTCCAGAACCTGGTGGCGTTATCGGATATTTGCGTTTAAAAGGTATCGTTCCCGCTGTAGATGGCATGGGAATTTCATCCATATCTCGTAACTCCCCACCATTTACCGCTTCACCAACCGCTTGCAACACTGTCGTCGGTACCGCAGCAACTGCTACGCCTGTTGCCAAAGTCGTCAAAAATTCTCGTTTATTAAACTGGACCGGTATATCTCTCGTTTCCTCCCCTACTATCGTTGTCTCCGTTGGTCCCGTAGTCTCCATTGGCCTCGTTGTCTTCGTTGTCTTCGTTGGCTCCGTTGGCTTCGTTGACCCCGTTGGCTTCGTTGACCCCGTTGTCTTCTCCAGGCCCGTTGTCTTGGATTTTATTGGTAAAGACCATGAAATCGCATCCTTGTGACAAACAGATAAACAGTCAAAACAATCCACACAACGTGATGAATCCACTACTTGCGATTTACTGTCAATACAAGATGATTTACATTTTGCTGCACATAGACCACATTTAGTACATTTACTCTGATCGATTCGGATTTTCCAAAACGCAAAACGAGACAAGAGACCTAAAATCGCCCCCACCGGACAAATTGCGTTACAGTACAACCGACCATATCGCCAGGCCAGCCAGAAAATGATAGTCGCCCATAATACCGTACTCCAAAACGCCGACAAAGATTCCATAACAACCGGTTCAAAATAAAAATTACCATATTTCAAACGACTCGTTATAAATGCAGCCAATATGTTATTGCCCGTTATATAGATCGGACCCAATATATTAACCGCAATTCGACCAAAAATACTATAGGGATCAAGTATACTGATTATAATATGGACTCCAAGGGATCCTAACAGAATAAATAATACCAAAATGGAATAACGCCATATCTTTTTTTCCGGACGATATTCGTATTTTTTTGCCTTGCCGCCACGTTTAAATCGTCGTGAAATCCAGGCAATAATGTCCTGAAAAACCCCCAACGGACATAACGTCGAACAATAAATTCTACCGCCTATCAGAGTTATCAATAGAATCGCCCCAAGAATAATAAAATTTAAAGATTTGTACGCCGGAATAAACTGACAGAGTACCAGATAATTCCAGGAAGGTGACAGGACACCAACAAAATCCAGGAAAAAGAAAGTCAATCCAAGAAAACAACCCCAAGCCAATATAATACGTATCCAACGTTCCATATAATTAATCATTCCTTTATTATTTTACAACAGGCTCCCTGGAAATACATCACCATAAAATCACGGACAGCCCGTCCACAGTTGTCATAACTCGTTCGTCCATTAACTGTCTACGAGAAAACATATCCCGACTCTTCACCACTGATATTACACCCACAAGAAAATCGTCGAAGAAAAATATAGTACAGTCCCCCACCCTTCAGGACGAATGATAATCGTCCCAAACGAGTGTATGGTCCTTCATTCGTCCTCTACTTTAATACACCTCTACTTAAATACGGATCTATTTTAATGCGCCTCGATATCGTTCCGCTCTGTTAAGCAATTCCTTGTTCTCCGTTTTTTGTAAAACAACGTCCAAAGCCTTTTTAAATAAAGAAGGATTCATTTTTCTCAAAAAGTCGTGATGCGCAAGGTCAACAATAGTCTGACAGGCAGTTTCCCGTAGTTCCGCATCGTCTATGTATTCCAGAGCCCAGGCAGCAATTTCAGGATCACGAACGGCAGACGCACGCGATAATACCAATTGACGTTCCTCCTTCCGAATAGCCACTTCCATAGCCTTCTTTAAAAGTTTAAGCTGTCCCTGAACGTCGATATCAATACAACGCTGCTCCGGAGGAAGTGTGATAACCCGAACAAAACCACGAAGAGTCTGAATTCGAATTCCTTCCGGAACATCTTTATTACAAGCCAAGGACATTAAATCGTCGGCAACCGTGGCATCCGGCCAATTACAAAGAGCTCGAATGGCCAGTAACGCCAACTCCTGATTCTCCTTCTGCGATAGAAGTGCCTTAACTTTTTTCAAAGCCTCATTTCCGCCAATTCTCCCGAGTAAAGGAAGAAGAGTTGCCGAATTATTCGCGTCCATCTTCTCAATTACTTTTGTCGCGTTCCGATTACACA
Source organism: uncultured Planctomycetaceae bacterium (assembly GCA_964442735.1). Taxonomy (GTDB): domain Bacteria; phylum Planctomycetota; class Planctomycetia; order Pirellulales; family Thermoguttaceae; genus JAUNBG01. Next base: position 8,085 of record CAYUAP010000028.1, read on the forward strand.
GAGCGGCAATCAAATGCTCCACACGATCCCTTTCACGCGGATCCGTAATATAGAGAAGAGCATCAACGAACACCGGAATCTCTTCCTCCCCCGATATGGTCTGCGCCGCCGCTAACAGATCTACACGCCATGGACATTCCTTCTTAACCACACGGTCCAAAATGATCGGAAGTGACTTCTTAATATTCCGTTGTGTACAAATATCGGCAAAAATAACAAAGGTATTATCGTCAACCGACTTCTTCAATTCGTCCACCAAAAACGAATCCATTTTATCATCTTCAACCCGCTTCATGACGAGTATAACCGTCCCTTTAACAGAATCATCCGTAAATAATCGCTTTAGTGATATAATGTCGTTGACATTTCCCAATTTTTCCAGTGCTAAAATGGCCGATTTCCGAAGATCAATATTCTTCGCATCCAATTCCTTTAAAACCAGAGAACGATACTTAACCGCCTTTTTAACAGCCAATGAATTAATGGTTCGCGCTTTATCGTCGTCCGACATTGACTCGTATTTCTCCATCCATTTTTTAAATGCCGGATAATTTTCGTCCTTTTCCGGATCTAACACAAAGTCAAGGTCACGATCCATCATTTTTTCAAGTATAATACTGTTATTATAGGGAATAGCCATCGGCATTTCCCTTTCCGCAGGAACGGCTAAATCAATATTCCAGCATTTGAGCGCCGCATTGATACGCCCCAAAGTCGCATCCTTTGCCCTTCCCTGTGCCTGAAGTAAAACAGCACGAGACTTGTCCGTTCGAATGGATGCCAACGCTCGAATCGCTTCATCCTCCAATCGAACCTCCTTGTTGCCAATAAAATCTGCAATAGCCCCGACTTCAGAGTCGGTTCCCATCCACCCTAACAGATGGAGCATCCATACTTTAGCGTCCAAGGAAGTATCTCCCGTCAACGCCTTTATCATCTCGGCATTAATCGCCGCCCGCTCTTTTTCATTGCCGGGCGCACTTGCCGTCTGAAGACAATAATCCATTAACGCAACCTGCGCCTGTTCCATGGCCCGAACCTGCTCCGCATTAGTGGGATCCTGGGCCCCCATCTTCGGAAGCAGGTCCGCCAGAGAAAATTGTCTGCTCTCCTGGGCAAACACTAACACGTTACACAGACAGAAGATAACAAATAGATATATCGGTAAACGGAATCCGTTCTTTTTTTCATTTCGTCGATTATTCAGTAACATATATTCGTCCTTTCTTTCTTTTGATTTTATGCTCTTCTCTCAAGAATTAGTCTTCAATAATATAGGGATAACGTTGAGGACGCGAAACCATACGCTGTGCCTGCGCATCGTTGACAAATTCACATTTAACAGGATCCCAATTTAATGGACGATTCAGTTTATAACAAATGGCCATTAACTGACAGACCGCCGCCGCCCGCGACGCATATTCGAAATCCTGGAAAGGACGAATTCGATTACGAACGCAATAAGCGAAATCGGCACGAATATGGGTTGTTCCCCCACTATATCGACGGACTTCGACCGTTTTAATCGGTTTGATTGTACTTTGATGATGTATGTATTCACCGTCCGTCCCAACGAACTTAATATCATAATCCGGTGCATGATGCATACGTATTCCATTTGCGAAAACCAAGGACAAATAGGGGGCACCATCATAACCTTTCGGCAGAATTTTGAGCGGTCCAGTCTTGTCCAGACCAAGAATATACATAGCGCCCGCGAATTTATGCGCTCCCCAGTCGGCCAGGAACCCGTTACCGTACTCGGTATAATTACGCCACCCCCCTCCATAACTTCCGGAACAACGTTCGGAATTATAGGGAGCCCACATAGCCTGTCCCAACCATCGATCCCAGTCCATTCCCTCCGGAACCGGCTGTGCAGGAAGATAACAGTGTTTCGGTGGATTACCCACACCAATATAGGCATCCGTAACCTTGCCAATAGCCCCACTCTGTATGACCGGAGCCATATAACCGTAATCCTCCATAACACGTTGACTTCCTCCTGTACAAACCCTGTTGTTTTTACGCGCGGCCGCAACAATCTGCCGTCCCTCCGCCAAGGTCAATGTCAACGGTTTTTCACAATAAACATCCTTGCCCGACCGACAAGCCTCAATGGCAATTTTTGCGTGCCAGTGGTCCGGGGTCGCAACAACAACGAAGTCAAGATCTTTTCGTTGTAAAACCTCCTCGTACTTCGGAATAATCTTGCAATCCTGATTATTGTAAATACGATCCATGGCGTCTTTTGCACGAGTGGCATGCGCCTGATAACAGTCACACACACCAATCATTCGAAATTCCGGATCATGAGAAAACCCCTGAAGTAATTCACTTCCACGATTCCCCAGACCAATCATCATACCCGTTAATTTATTATTGGCAGAAACTCCTCCGTTAAAACCGAAAACCGAACCGGGTATAAATAACGGTAACGATAGTAAAGATGATGTAGCCAAAAAGGCTCGACGTTCCATTTTTTTTACAGACTTTTTCATATAATACCTTAATAGAAAAAATAATAGGGCGGTTTCAAAGACCGAAACATGGAAATTCTGTCCGTATACATTCAAACCACCTTGAATAAATATTCAATACAATACAATTAAATATCTTTAACATATCACAACATGATACATTTTAAGCCCCAAATAATCACAGTCAGTTTTACAGAAAGTACCGTTTTTTGGACATATACACAAGGTCGTTTTAAATTCCTTCTTTTCAAAACAGGCAGAACGCCTGTTTTGGAGGAGGGAGACGAGACGTCCTTGCTCCAAGGAACGGCTGTGTTGTAATGTCCGGCAACATAGAACATATTGAGATAAATATATAATCACAACAAACATAGAAAGCCAAAAAAATCTGTAAAAAACCATATTATCCGAGGTTGCTCTAAAAACATTTACAACAGGAGATAACAATCTCAACGCTGGAATTTGATTTTTCCGCCAACAATAACCGTTTCCGCTTGACCTTTCAGACGGCGGCCCAAATAGGGTGTATTTTTACTCTTGGAATGAAGGGCCTTTTCTGTAACAGTCCAACTACGTTTTGGATCAATAATTGTAACGTCGGCATCGGCCCCATTACCTAAAGTCCCCTTGGCCAACTTTAAAATACGGGCCGGATTCAAGGACATTTTTTCGACGAGGCCCGTCCAGTCCATTAAATTCGAATCAATTAACGTAGCAATCATTAAGGGCAGGGCCGTTTCCAATCCGATAATACCGAAGGGAGCCATAGTAATTTCACGAAGTTTTTTCTCCACCGCATGGGGAGCATGATCCGTCGCAATAGCGTCGATAGTACCATCCAACAGCCCTTCCAAACAAGCCTGCACATGCTCTTTACTTCGAAGAGGCGGATTCATTTTGAAATTTGATCGGAAGGAACATAAAGATTCGTCGGTTAAGGTCAGATGATGAGGCGTAACCTCGGCAGTGACTTTAACCTTCCTCTGCTTCGCACGTCGAATAGCCGAAACAGCCCCTTCCGTAGAAACGTGCATAATATGGAGGCGCGCGCCCGTAATTTCCGCTAGAGTAATATCCCGAGAAACCATGACATCTTCCGCCGCCGCAGGCATTCCACGAAGACCAAGAAGTGTCGAATAGGCCCCCTCGTGCATGACTCCCCCTTTATCCAACGTTGCCGATTCCGCATGACTCAAGATTGGTTTATCGAACATCAGACAGTATTCCATGGCACGCCGCATTAACTCCGCATCATCCACCGAAACACCATCGTCACTACAGGCAATAGCGCCAACTTCAAACAGAATCCCCAACTCGGCCAATTCCAGTCCCTCCCGATCCTTGCTGATACAACACATTGGAAATACATTGCAATGGTCGGCCCGTAACGCCAGTTGACGAACTAACTCAACCGACGCCTGCGTGTCCAACGGCGGTTTCGTATTCGGACAACATACAATCGAAGTAAACCCGCCCGCTAACGCGGCCATAGTCCCCGTCTCTATGGTTTCGTCCTCCTCCTGGCCCGGCTCCCGAAGATGAACGTGCATATCAATTAGCCCCGGTACTACGATCTTCCCTTCCGCATTGATACGCTCAATCTCCAAACGTTCCATATCCTTCTTCTTCGGCAATGTTATATCGATCCCCTTGATTTTACCATCCTCAATGAACAGATTGACCTTCTTGTCCAAATTTTGTGAAGGATCGATGACCCTTCCATTCTCTATTAAGATAGCAGTCATGATTCTTTAAATTGTAATCCTTCCTTTTCTTCCTATATCTTTTTGATCTTCGTACCGCCCCCTCCACGCAGAGACAGATCAACCGGCTTGTTCGTCTTCCAATTTCCCTGGGTAAAGTCAGGAACGTCAATGGAATTGGAACGATGACAGACCGACCATAAACTCAAGGGAGTAATCGAACTCCATAACGCGGCATCATAAACATCGGTATCCAAAAACAGACCGTGACGCAAGCAATCGATCAACCGCCAATCTTCAATAAAATCACAGCCGCCATGTCCCCCCGACTTCATTGCCTCCTCCGCCACTTTTTTAACGGTTTCGGGCGTATACAATTTTTCGAATTCCAGAATCTGCTCTTCAGAGGCCTGTACGTCATTCAAGGAAATAAAACCGGGCAATGGATATTTCTGAACGAAACCTTTCGTCCCACACAACTGATGAATACGCGAATAGGGACGCGGCTCGACTGTATCGTATTGAACCAGAATCGATTTACCGTTTTTGGTTCGAATCATTGTCGTATTCATATTTCCACAATAAACCTTGTCCTTAAACTGTTGATGATAGGGATTACCCGAGGCAGCCAGTTTATTTGCAGTTTGCGCACGAATAAAATCATCCGTTTCAACGGAGACCAAATAATCCATTTGATCTCCACGTCCGATACGCATTGCCTGACAAACCGGTCCGAGTCCATGCGTTGGATATCTATTTCCTTTAGCCATAGCAAGAATCGACCCATACCAAGGAGCTGATCGAGCACTCAACGGCGGCTTCGGCTCGCCAAAAAGGTCCTTGAAATAATGGAGATAAGCCCCCTCGCCATGAATGATATCCCCGAAAATTCCGTTCAACGCCATTTTAATCGTCATAGTCTCGAAGAAATCATAACAACAGTTTTCGAGCATAACACAATGTTTTCGAGTTTTTTCTGATGTAATAACCATTTTCCAACAGTCGTCCAAACGGGAGGCGGCCGGAACTTCCGTGGCCGTATGTTTGCCACATTCCATAGCGTGAACAACCATTTTCGCATGATAAAAGGGAGGCGTCATAACGTAAATCAAATCGAGGTCGTCCCGATCACACAAATCCCTCCAAGTTTCGTCCGAAGCATAGTATTCGGCAGGCTTTGGATAGTTGATTTTTTCAAGGAACTCCTGCGCCCTTCGTACAGGATATTCATAACAGTCGGCAATAGCACGAATTTCCACCCCCTCCATTCGCGCCATTCGCTGTAACGAAGCGTATCCACGATTTCCAAGCCCTATATACCCTATTCTCAAATTCGGAATTGGTGGAGCCGCATATCCACACATATTGAACACTGATTTATAATTTTTCCCCAAACGAACCGATTCCTCCATCGACTCCTCAAAATCAATGGCAGAAGAATAGCCCATGGTACTCCAGAGCAAAAGAGGTATGCCGGTAGAATATTTCAGAAAATTTCGTCTCGATGTTTCCATGTTTCGTCCCCTATTTCGGATTGTTATTTTTTATCGGATTATTATTTTTTAGATGAATACAAAAAATTAAGAACTAAAACAGGCGAGGAAGCCTGTTTTTTTAAGATCCGGATGGGACCTCTCCCATCCGTTCTCCAGGAATATCACCTGATACCGTTTAATCGGCGAACATGGCGTCAATAAAATCATTTGCGTTGAATTCGGCGATATCGTCCGCTTTTTCACCGGTACCAATATATTTTACAGGAAGCCCAACACTTTTCCGAATGGCAACGACCGCCCCACCCTTGGCCGTTCCATCCAATTTAGCCAGAAAAATCCCGGTACAAGCGGCCGATTCCGTAAAATGCTTCGCCTGACTTAAACCGTTCTGCCCTGTCGTCGCGTCCAAAACTAAAAAAACTTCTTGGGGAGCTTCCGGAATCTGTTTGCCGATAACCCGTTTGATCTTCTCCAACTCGTTCATTAGATTCTTCTGGGTCTGTAATCTCCCCGCCGTATCAATAATACAGAGATGCGCATCCGTCTCAATCGCCCGAGCTACAGTTTTGTGGGCAACACTAGCCGGATCACTGTTTGGAGCCCCCGTGACAATCTCGACCATTAAACGCTTTGCCCAAATCGTTAACTGCTCAACAGCAGCCGCACGAAAAGTGTCCGCAGCCCCTAAAACAACCTTGTTCCCCAAAACACGCATTAATTTCGTTAATTTGGCAATACTCGTCGTCTTCCCAGAACCGTTGACACCACAGAATAAAATGACGGTAGGCCCTTTTTCCGCAAAATGAATCGGTACATCGTCCTGTAGCATTAGAGCCTTTAGTTTTGTCTTAATCGCCTCGATAATCTCTTCCTGTTTTACCACACGAGCACGAAATTGTTTTCCAATTTCTTCGACTACTTCCCGAGATACAGTGACCCCCATATCCGTCTTGATCAGAATGGCAAATAAATCGTTTAAACAATCATCGTCAACCAGACGCCCTTCCGTCTTAAAGAGATCTCTAATATCCGTCTTTAAAACTTTAACGGTTGCCTTGACCGTCTTGTCAAGCCCACGTTTGATAATATCAAAAAAACCCATCTTCCCGTCCGTTTCACTCCTTCGTTAAATCAACCCGATCCAAGATCCCGTTCAAAAAAGCCGTCGTCTTTTTCGTTCCAAACAGATTTCCAAGTTCCAGGGCTTCATGAATAGCAACCGCCTTCGGCGTCCGCATATAAAGCATATCCGCAACCGCCATCCGAAGAATATTCCGTTCCGTTTTTGCCATACGCATAACAGACCACTTTGCGGAAACCAATTCCAGACGGCGATCAATTTCATCCCGATTATCCAATGTTTTGTGAAATAAACGACGAACAAAAGAGACCAACTCCTTCATTTCTTTTATCGATAACGGTACTATTTCTGAAGGTTCGACATTTTCGGAGTTGTCCGATTCTTCATCCGTTATATTCGATACAGACGGCATCGTCTCGTCATCCAAATCATCCACAAGAGGAGAATCATCTTGAAGAACATTACATAATTTATTCAATTCATTATATATGAATTCCTCGCTGAACAGTTCCTGCGCCCCTGGATTGATATCCTCCTGATATAATAATTGAAATACGACCCTTCGTCCATACAAACGGCCCCGAAAGGGGCTCTGCTTCGCATCTTTCGCCATAACTGGACATCTCTCTTCGATGAAAAAATTTATTATTTATACTTCCTCGGCTTGGAATGGCTGGAATAATCTCCCTTTTTTCGGTCATCTTTTCGCGGCCACTTCTTTTTACCGCCATCATCCTTCCGATCTTTATAACCACGATCTTTATAGTCATGATCTTTATAATCACGGTCTTTATAGTCACGATCTTTTCGATCTTTAAATCCTTTATATTCCTTTTTAGTGTCTTTATGATCTTTAGTATCTTTATGATCGCCTCTATCCATTTTTTTCTTTGGAGGAATAAACGTTCTCGACTGTTCGTCCTTTTCGTCATCTTCTTCTTCCCAAATATCGGAATCATCGTCCCAAATATCCGAGTCCTCTTCATTATAAGACTGCTTAACCGCATGTGAAAAATCATGGGCAGCATAGTCGTCATCCTCTTCTTCCAATTCAGGCAAAGGAGGAAGTTGCTCAAGCAAATGGAGCATTTCCAGAACAGCAAGAGCGGCTTCCGCACCTTTATTCCCCTTAACATCCATCCCCACTTTATCCCGGGACGATTCTTCCAGACCACTTCGCGCAATCGCTTGATCCACAGTTAAACAGGTTAAAATACCAAACGCAATCGGAATACCATATTCCGTGGCTAACTGTTCAATCGCAAGACTAACAGCCCGATTGAGATGTTCATCGTGCGGAGTTTCTCCCTTAATCACACATCCCAAACAGATGACTGCCCGATATTCCGGGTCAGCGGCAAAACGATTAGCAATCTGCGGTATCTCAAAGGCACCAGGCACCCAGGCAACTGTAATGTCCCCGTTCGAAACAGAAAACTCTTCCAACTTCTGAAGAGCCCCCTTCAAAAGATTTTCTGTAATGGAACGATTGAATTTCGATACAACAATGGCAATTTTTCCTTCTCCAGGAGGGCACGCCTGACCATCATAGACTTGAATTTCCATGATTTTCCTCATTCAGCTTTCTTTTCTGTATTATTTTCACAACAATTATCTTTTATTTTATTATTATCAAAAGAGGTGGATTCAACCCCCTGACTCCGCATAGATAAACCTCGACAAATGACCAAAAAGTAAAGGAAGAGAGTAACAATAGCCGCAATAATATAGCATGTATTGAGTTCCATCCCGAACCCCATCGGTCCTTTCCGTTCCGTAGATGTCCATAAAATATAGCATACAACAATAAAGAGCATGAACATTCCCGGAATAATTGCAATTATGGCGTTTTTCCGTTCCATAATCAGCCAAGCAGTTCCACACATTAGTACACATGACGCCAGAATCTGATTTCCCCAGGCGAAATAATTCCATAAAACCTTGAACGTCTGGGCATTCTGATTGGACCAATATAAAAGGATGGCAACCAAAAAGATCAACGGCAGAGAAATAACAAACCGATTGACAAGGGGCTTCTGTTGAATATTTAGAATTTCTCCCAGTCCGGTACGCAGACATCGCAGTGCAGTATCCCCGGACGTAACCGCTAGAATAACAACCGCCAGGATGGTGATGCCCCCCATCCAATTTCCGAGAAAATGAGTGGTGATAATCCCAAGCACTTCAGCGGCAGGTTTAGCCATTAAATTTGGATTTAACGTATAGATAGCCATGGCGGCGGCCGCCCAAATCATTCCGATAACCCCTTCAAGGACCATCATACCATAATAGGTGGGCCGTGCATTGCGTTCGGACTCCATGGTACGGGCCACAATCGGCGCCTGTGTCGCGTGAAATCCGGAAATAATACCACAGGCAATCGTTACAAACAGACAAGGAATAATTGGCGATGTATCCATTCCCTTTTTAAATCCATCCGTAACGGTCATAAATTCCGCAGGATTCGCGAGTCCGTGCCACAACAGCATAATAAAAATTGCCGCTGTACCAATCAGGAGCATCAGTCCAAAAAAGGGATAAAAACGCCCGATGATTTTATCGACGGAAAACATGGTCGCCATAATATAATAAACAAAAATCAACGCGACAAAAAGCCAGAATAGTTTCAACTCTGGTACTAAACTGTCTAAAAGAGAGGCGGGAACATTAATAAAAACGGTCACAACCAATAATAGAATAATGACAAAAAACAGGGAAATTAAATAATATCCAGTATTCCCCAGATATTTTTGAACCATGGGGGCAATATTTTTTCCATCGTTACGAATCGACATCATACCACCAATAAAGTCATGGACAGCACCGCCAATAATATTACCGATAGGAATGATCAAAAATACAACAGGCCCAAATTTTATCCCTAAAATAACCCCGATCACTGGACCAATTCCGGCAATATTCAATAGTTCGATTAACATATTCTTCCAATGAGGAAGTACAAGATAATCGACACCATCATACAGACGCTTTGCCGGAGGTACTCTATCATCTGGCATCAGAATTCGTTCGACCAATCGACCATAGGTAAAATATCCAACAACAAGTATTAAAATTCCAAGCAAAAAACTCCACATAATCATTTTATCTTGTCCTTTCAATATGTTTTAAACGGGATCTCCGAGAACAGATCCATAGTTCATAAACCAAAAACAGTCGATATTTCATATTTTTTTCCATCCTCCCGATAAAAACCAGACCAATAAAAAAATTGGAATGATATAAATTAACAGAAATGGGCGCCACACAGCCACGACAATAGCCACAGGGAGTGTAGCGAATATCCATTTTGGTAATTGGATCAATTCCGGCCAGGCTAGCCAGAAGAGCAATAGTATAACCCCAAATCGAACACATACTCCCAACGCTTCCGTTTTACCAGTTTTCCATAAATGCCAGAAACCAATCAACATTGCAATCCAAAAAAAGATCGTTAGAATACCTATACGTGTTCTAATAGTAACATTACGTGGATCAAACATTGACACAACCGATCTGTATAATAAAAACTGAACCAGCAATCCCACAGAGATTGCAAAACGTTAAAATATTATTATATCATAAAATATTGAATAGTTCCAGTCACCATCACTCTTTTCTTTTTATGGAATCTTTTAGTCGATCCATCCCTTCCTCGGTACTGACCCATGGAACGTATCCTAAATCATTTCGAGCCCGCGCGATATTAAACCAATAGGATTGTGCCAATTGAGTGGCCAAAAAGCGGGTCATAATCGGTTCGGTCGTTCGTCCGGACAATTTATAACAAGTTTCCAAAAAAGCCCCGGCGTACCAAGCAGTTCGAAACGAGATTTTTTTCGTAACGGGGGGCAGATTTGCTAAATGCAGAAGTTGGTCGATCCATCCCCAGCAGGAAACAGGTTTGCCTTGAGAGAGATAATAGGCACTTCCGGCCACAGGACTTCCTTCCGCCAATGCGTCACAGGCCAATAGATGTGCCTTGGCCGCATTATCGACATAAATCACATCAACGATATTATTTCCATCACCGACCTGTACCAGCCTTCCGAATTGTGCGCGCGAAAAGAGACGTGGAATCAGATGCCGATCCCCCGGCCCCCAAATCAAATGGGGCCGGAGCGCACAAGTCAGAAGTATTCCTTCTCTTGTAGTCCCCAACTCGTCATGAACATGCCAGAGGGTCCCATTTGCGGCCAAAACCTCCCTTTCCGCAATCGACTTCGTTTCAGAATACCAGGCCAAAAATTTCTTCGGATAGGGAATGGACTCGTCAACTCCACACAGAGGCCGTCCACCATCGGTCGCACTCGGACTGCTCGTATATATTAATTTAGAAACCCCAGCTTTCAGACAACCTTGAATTATATTACGCGTTCCCAAAACGTTCGTCTCGAAATAGGGACGCCGCCAAACACTGATTCCAGGAAGGGACGCCGTATGAAAAACAGCATCCTGACCAGAGCAGGCAAGCAAAACATCCTTCGGATTACGCAGATCGCCCTGTAATGATTCCACTCCTAACAGTTCCAGTTCCGGATACCGGTTTCGAGAAAATATCCGTACTTTTTCGCCGCGTGCCAATAGCTGCCGTACAAGGTGTCTCCCAAGAAAACCTCCGCCACCAGTCACCAGAATCCGCATAATACCATTCCTCCTTTAAAAATCAATTACTGAATGTATAATGATTATAAAACGTTTTCTTTATTTTAGCACGAGAAAAGAGTCACTAACAGCCCCCGGGGAGAAATCATTTGATCATAACAAAAAATACAACGGAAACGTCCTTGATTAATGTCACGGATAATAAAGAAGGTATTGATACGATTCAGTTTCGGGTTCGATATCAGGAAACCGATCAGATGGGTGTCGCGTATCACGGCAACTATTTTACCTGGTTCGAAATGGGTCGAACGGAACTCCTTCGTGGTGTTACCGGAAAAAGTTATCAGGAACTGGAAGACACCAATGTCCTCATGGCCATAATCAAGGCGGAATGTTCCTATAAAAAACCTGCTAAATATGATGATATTCTAACATTAAAGACACAAATCGTTCAAATAACCGGAGTCCGGCTGGAACATGAATATCATCTTTACCGCAACGACGAACTTCTCGCCGTCGGTCATACAACGCTCGCGACAATCGATCATCAGGGAAGAATCGTCCCCGTTCCAGGTTGGCTGCGCGCGTTAGCCCCTAAATCGGAGAAGAAAAAATGATTCGACATTATCTTTCAAAATACCTGTTGATCTGGCTCTCCATCGTCTGCCTGTTCGCGTTCTACTGGCAGTTACTTTTTGGAAAATCGGCCTTCGATCCTTTTGTGATGCCGACTTGGGTCATGCAAGCGTTAATTGCCATAACCATGCTGGCTATTGGTTCTCTGCTCCCGGTGAAGGAGGTTAAAATGGTCGCCAAACGATGGCCGTCCGTCTTCAGTGGCACCTTTATCCAATATATATCCATGCCACTTTTGGCATGGATTATGGGAACGGTTTTTCAATTAAAAGGGCCCTATTTTATTGGAATTCTGATAGTCGGTTGCGTGCCGGGGGCAATGGCATCCAATATGCTAACGATGATCGCACGGGGAAATGTTAGTTTTTCCGTTAGTCTAACAACATCCGCAACATTATTATCTCCATTAATCGTTCCCTTTACACTCCTTTTTTTTGCAGGAACAAAGGTAACCCTGGACTATATGTCTATAGCCAATCTACTTCTTTTAACAGTAGTTTGTCCGGTTGTTGTCGGTTTTACCCTATCGCGACTTTTTTCCCTATGGCAAAAAGGGGCAGAGAAAACGGCGGAAATCATTGCTAATCTCGCGATTATCTGGATTATCGCTTCGACTGTCGCACAAAGTCGGGATTTATTCGTTAATCTACCATTAATACTGATTCTGGCACTTTTCTTCCTCAATATGGGAGGTTACCTCTCCGGCTGGTTTGGAGGATCTCTGTTCGGACTGGACATTCCAATGCGACGTGCTTTACTTCTGGAAGTTGGTATGCAAAACGCGGGATTGGGGACCTTTCTCGCTCGAAAATACTTCCCTGAAATGCCCGAAGCTGCCCTCTGTTGCGCTCTTTATACCTTTGGGTGTATGTTTACCGGAATTATTGTCGCCCAAATGTTCCGCTATTTAAGTCGAAACGATAACAAAATATAAAGTAAAGGTAATACATGGACCAGAAATCCACACCTTCGTTTGAAGATCTCGCCGATCAATATGTTCAGGAATATCGATCGGGCAATCATCCGACGCCGGAAGATTATGCCCGTCGATATCCCGAATTTGAATCGGATATTCTGGAGTTATTTCCCGCTCTTTTGTTTCTGGAAAAAGGAGGTAAAAAAGAGTCACTGTCTGACATGACTCATTTCGGATCTACAAGCCGCGATTCTTCCTGTCCGGATAAAATCGATGAATATCGAATCATTCGAGAAATAGGACGCGGTGGTATGGGGATCGTCTACGAAGTATTCGATGAACTACTGGACCGCAAAGTTGCCCTAAAGATACTGCGGCATTTTCACGGGGAAGAAGGACAGGCAATTGCCCGATTTCAACGAGAAGCAAAAATGGCTGCCCGTATGCACCATACGAATATTGTTCCAGTTTTCGGTTCTGGAGTGGTGGATAATAATTTCTATTATATAATGCAATATATTAATGGAATCGGAGTGGATCAACTCCTGTCAAAAATTATTGTCGAACGTTACGTACAAAACGAAAAAACCGATGCTTCTCAAACACACGATTCCATGAAGGAAACAACCATTGACAATTATCTGTACCAGCAGGGACTCGATCCAACTGTCGTTTTGCCACAAAGTACAGCATCGGGAACAAATATTCCCCATTCAAACTTCCAATCTTCCGGTAATTCCTATTCTATTCCCAATCAACGTTTTTCACTTTACGATTTTCTACCGCCACTGCATCGAAATAAACCGGTCGATATTCATAAAACCCAGGATTGGGTGGAAGTAATCTGTGAAGTAGGATATCAGGTTAGCCAGGCGCTGGACTACGCACATCGACATCATGTTCTTCATCGAGACATCAAACCTTCCAATATATTGATAGATGGTCAGGGAATCGTCTGGATCACCGATTTTGGTCTAGCGAAACCGATGGAGGAAAACAATCTGACAGAACAGGGACAATTAATTGGGACACTTCGGTATATGTCACCGGAAGGACTGGACGGACAATACTCTCCCAAAAGTGATATTTACTCTTTTGGTCTGACCATGTATGAAATGTTGACATTGACACCGGCGTTTGGTGAAACGAATTATACACGACTTCTCAATCAGGTTGGTCAATCGTCAATCATACCACCGCGCAAACTTGACCCCAATATTCCCTGCGATTTAGAAACGATTATACTCAAGGCGACGGAACGGGAACCGGCTAAACGATATGAAACAGCGGCAGAGTTGGCAGATGATCTGAAACGATTTATGGAAGATCGTCCGATACATGCCCGTCGAGTAACCAATTTTGAAATGGTAGTTCGCTGGTGCCGCAGGAATAAATTGACCGCCAGTTTGATCGCGACCAGTCTGCTCCTGCTCGTTATGCTAACCCTGGGGTCTTTAACCGCCTTTCTTCATTCCCGACATCTCCTTGCCGATAAACAACATGAAACACAGCGAGCAACAGACAACCTCAAACTCGCCCTCAATGCCTTCGACGATATTTTTATGACATTTCAGCAGACCGGCAGTTCCAATCTCCCTATACCACGTGATTCTCTGATCGTGTCGGATCCTATCGGAGATTCTGTTTTGTCAGAAAAAGAAATCGTCATATTAGAAACTTTAATCAAATTTTATGCACAATTGGTGGAGAAGAATTCGGATGATCAGAACCTCCTGATGGAAACGACTGTCGTCAATATAAAATTAGCCTGTATTCGCCAACAATTGGGTTTAGGAAACGCATCGGAACAGGCATTTACCCAGGGAATCTCCTTCTTTAAAAAACGTCTCGAATTCTCTAAAAATCGTACCGAGGACATTTTTCGTTTTGCTTCACTGCTTAACTTCTATTATATGGGTATCGACGGCCCCTATTTACGTGCCCCAATTTATGCGATATCATCCAAGGAATTAATAGAACTGATTCAATCCATTCCCGAAACGGAAGATACCAGGATACAGCGATGGCAGGAACTGGGTCAACTCCTCCATTTTCGCGCCATCCTTAAGATCAATATAATGATCAGTCAATGTTATAAACTGGATAATACTGATTTCCTCATGGCCAATATGGAGGAAATATTCGCATCAATCGCAAAAAACAATAAAGACGAATTAAAAGAAGTCGACAGTCTACTCCATGAATCCTATCAGTATCTGACATTACTGCTTCAACAATATCCCCTGGATCCCCGCTATAAACAACTGCAATGTATGCAAGAGTGCGTTTTCGCTCTCTATCTAATGATATTGGGCAATAAAACAGAATCGTATCAACATCACAGTCGCGCTATTGACATGATGGAATATTTGATTCGCGAATATCCGGATGCGCCTCAATATCAGGGTATCCTTGTTCGTATTCTTCTGATCGCAACCTTTACGGCCCGGGCAGATACTCAAAACGGAATGTCACAGCGTAAAATATATCTGGAACGTGCCATTCAATTAGCACAGGAATTGCATAAAAAGTATCCCCAATCGTCCGTCAACGCAACAATGGAAATTTTTACCTTTTTTTCCATGGCATCCTATAGTCATATTTCCAATCTGAATCAACAAGCGGAAAAATACTATGACGAGACACTTAAAAAAGTAGAACAGTTCAAAATTGATTTTCCATTTTTTGCCGTTCCATCGATTTTGACTCCGCTTTATTGTAATTATATCCACCTCCTTGTCAGTGAAAAACAATATGACAGGGCATCAAAACTGTTAAAAGAATATGATCTCTATTATCAGTCCAAAAAAGAGCATCCGGAGAGAGATATTAAATGGGATAAACAAATCAATATTATCCGCACATCCATTCCAAAGCAAAAGAACGATCTTAAGGAGTAATTTATTTCATGGCAAAAATAATACAACGTATATCATTGGTACTTATATTGATTGGTTTTGCCATTTGTGCCGTATGGAAACCCGGCAGCAATACTACCGAAGCTTCCATGCTCGCGCTTGAGGCAAACGGTCAAGTCATGGGAACCACCTGGTCAGCTAAAGCCTTTACCGACCATCCAGATATGGATGATCAGAAACTAAAAGAGATAATTCAGACACGACTCGATAAAATAGACCTGTTAATGTCAACCTATAAAAAGGAATCCGAATTGTCCCGATTCAATCAAACAAGTTCAACAGACTGGTTTCCGGTTTCGTCTGAGACGGCAGAAGTTGTCTCCCTGGCCCTGGATATCTCCCGGGAAACAAATGGCGCCTTTGACATTACAGTGGGACCATTGGTCAATCTATGGAAATTTGGTCCAAATAAAACACCATTGAAAAAACTCCCAACTCTTGACGAAATCATGAATATCAAAAAAACAATTGGATGGCAAAATTTGGAAGTACGACAGGAACCGATGCCCGCCTTGAGGAAGAAGATTCCGAATCTGTATGTCGATCTATCGGCCATTGCCAAGGGATTCGCCGTCGATCAAGCCGCTAAAGTTCTTCTGGAAGAAAAAATAGACGATTTTATGATAGAAGTCGGAGGAGAGATTTTTTGTCATGGAATGAAGAGACCGATAAAAGAAAAACCTTCCCGCTGGATACTGGGAATCGAACAGCCGACCGTTTCCGAAAATTATAATGTCGAACTCTATCGTACCGTCCAATTGAGTAACGCGGCTCTTGCTACAAGTGGGGACTATCATAATTATCGAATAATTCATAACGTACGTTTTTCCCATATTATCGACCCGCGAACAGGACGTCCAACGGAAATTCTGGAAGAAGACAAAAAAGACGAACATCTTCATTTAGGAAGTGTCTCCGTTATTCTTGAATCCTGCGCTCGTGCTGACGCCTGGGCAACTGCTTTTTTTGTCCTCGGAACGAAGGAAGGTCTCGCTATTGCGGATCGATTGGAAATTCCGGTTCTCTTTGTCTGTCGAAAAGGAACCGATCAAGTTTCTACTCCGCAGGAAACAAGTTCGAAGGCGTTTCATGATTCCATTTCATCAACAATTGTAAACAGATAGATTTAAACGGTAATTAATAGATTTAAACGGTAATTAATAGATTGAAACGGTAATTATTTGATCGTTATAAAACGCAAGGAACCCTATCATGGAAGCAACAATAACATTTCGATGTAATCGATGTACCGGAACAATAACTGTTCCCGCCTCAAAAATCGGCGAAACAGTTTTGTGTCCGAAGTGCTATCAGAAATTAACGGTTCCACAAACGAGTACCGCTCCACTTGAAGAAGTGGATCCCCAGGAAATGTATAACGTGGATCTTGATATTAAGGATGTTCGCGAAATGGGACGTTGGCTCGACTACCGTTCCGTTCCATGCCCACGATGTAAAACCAGTATTGCCATTCAAAAATCCGACTGCGGTAAAGAAATTAAATGCCCCGACTGTGATAAAGTATTTATGGTTCCGGAGAATGCGTTTGATAGCTCGAAGGATGTTTTTGGAAAACCGGTTATCAAGGAAATGGAAGCAGCAAAATCTGATGACATTTATAATATATTCGATTCCAATATAAAACCGGAAAAAAATTCTTCCCAAGATCCACCGGAAAAAAAAACGTTTTCGGTCTATTGCCCACTCTGTGCCACTTTAATGTATGCCACCTGCGACCAGATCGGAGAAACGTTTCAATGCCCTGACTGTGAAAGAAAATTTATTGTTCGTGCTCCCGTAGAACCCATAAAAAAAGAAATTATAGCTCCAGTATCCTTCGAAGGAGGGACTACATATAATCTGGAAGGGGAATCGTCGGATACATCCGCAGTCAATGAAAAAATGATTCGGATTGTCTGCAAACATTGTGGAACCATGATGTATGCGCCTCTTGAGGAATTGGGAAAAACGAAAAAATGCCCCGACTGCGGGTTTGAAAATCCTATTATCAACAAGACAAAAGAACAGGAATTAATCGACGCAAAAATTCAGCCGAACGTTAAGGGAGAATATAAAATACGACAGGTCAAGGAACCGGACCGTCCCTCCGCTTTTCTTGAACACTCTTTTCTTTTGCGGACGGCAAAATCTGAAAGTGAACTTCAGGAAGAAAAAAAACAAAAGGAACGCGAGGCACGTAAACACTCGAAAAAAGATGGAAAAAACACGGAGGACTTCGAGGACAAGGATTATATAATAGGAGATAAACAGTATAAAATCAAGCGGAAGGGAGATAATGTCGTTATAGTAAATACATCCCCTCCTCGTTTTGCCATCTTTAACGGGACGTTACGTCCTCTCTTCGATTTAGAATTTCTCCTTCGTTTTTTCCCACTGTTAATAACCAGCGCCCTTTGTTTTATTGTTGGAAGTACGGTCTGCTTCCCTGTTTTTATGGGAGAAGGAATGAATGTCCTACAAATGATAATGATAATACCATCGATATTTTTTGTAGTATCATGTATTATAATCTGGTTACGGACATTTCCACTGGTCTTTCTTCCCTTGTTTCAGGATTCGGCAAACGGAGCACAACACGTGGAGGAGTGGATGGAGGAAGGTCTTGCAGGAGGTCTTGCCTGGAGTGGATGGATCTTTGGAATAGCAGTTATTTCCGGAATAGCGCCCCTTCTTCTAATACTCTTTACCCCCAATGAAAACGGACTGTTCATGTCCTTTATCGCACTACTTCTGTTCTGGATACAGTTTCCGATTATCTTTCTTTCCTTGGGACAAACCAACGGTAATATTTTGGTCTGGGGGATTATTAAGAGTCTTTTTTATTGTTTTTTTTCCTGGTGGTGTTTTTATCTGATAACCTTGATATTTGTTGGACTTCCGTTTTTTCTCTGGATTAATTGTGTGGGAAAAAAATGGTACTGGTTTGTTGGATGGATATGTTGTAATTTTCTTCCCATGATTTATGCGGTTTATTTAGGTCGAATGGCCTGGATTATTGAAGACAATTCAAGAAAGGATAGTTAATATAAATGGAGCGTATTATTTCTTTTGTCGGTTTATTGATTATTTTATTAATAGCCTGGTGTTGTTCTGTTAATCGTCGTCGCATGGATTTTCGACTGATTATTACCGGAATTATACTGCAATTATTAATTGCGGTTATTATCTTGAAAACACCGTTTGGCCAATCAATATTTGGTGCCGCCAATTTCTTTTTTACGAAATTGATTAGTTTTTCCAATGATGGAGCGACCTTTCTTTTTGGAGAACATCTTGTAAAGACGACGGTTGCTTTTACGATACTCCCCACTCTGATTTTTGTTTCGGCCCTCTCCGGAATTCTCTTTTATTTAAAGGTATTACCATTTCTGGTCAAGATAGCGGCATGGATTATGATTCGGATTATGAACGTCTCCGGTATTGAATCTCTGGCAACATCGGCCAATGTTTATATCGGCATGACGGAAGCTCCCATTTTAATCAAACCCTATCTGGCCACAGCCACGCGCAGTGAATTAATGGCTATAATGACAGGAGGAATGGCGACGATAGCTGGAGGGGTTATGGCAGCCTATATCGGTATGGGAGCCAGTGCCGGTCATTTATTGACAGCATCTCTCATGTCCGCACCAGCAGCTCTTGTTATAGCTAAAATAATGTATCCGGAGACAGAAGATTCACCCACCAGAGGTATTGTCCGTATTGATCCTCCCAATAACTCCTATAATATTATGGATGCCGCCTGTCGTGGTGCATCCGATGGACTCGGTCTGGCCCTAAACGTTGCGGTCATGTTAATAGCGGCAGTTAGTTTAATCTCTCTCGTTAACTGGATTTTAATGATTATTCCGGAAATACTGGGGGCTCCGATTACACTTCAGCGTCTTTTAGGATGGTGTTTTTGCCCATTTGCATTTTTAATGGGTGTACCGGGAGAAGACATTACGAAATTGGGGTCACTATTAGGTGAAAAAACAGTTTTAAACGAATTTGTTGCCTACGTAGATCTAATGGCAATGAACAAGTCCGGAGAAATATCGGACCGAACCTTTATTATTGCCCAATATGCACTCTGTGGATTCGCCAATTTCGGGTCTATGGCAATTATGATTGGGGGTATTAGTCAATTGGTCCCGGAACGAAGAAAAGATTTGGTCGAGTTAGCCTTTCCTTCCCTTGTTGCAGGAACCCTGGCCTGTTTTACAACGGCCTGCTGTGTTAGTCTTCTGATATAAAGCAGGAGAACATTATTTCGAATTAACATTAAAATGGGTAACTTGAAAATAGTAGTAAATTATAATCCGTTTCTATAAAGGGAATCAGATCGATGGCAGAACAGAAAAAAGAAAGAAACGATAGTTTTGGGCTTTTAGACGAATTATCGGCAGAATCTGATAATGAAGGGAGTATTACGGATAATGGTGTTTTGGATCCACGTCCTTTTATAATAATTGACGGTCATAAATACATTCATGTTCCCGCAAATGATAAACCGAACGTATCATTGAAGGACCTGGAAGATAATGACCGTATCAAGTCCATTCCCATTACACCGCGTAGAGTAAATTTGGGGGCAAAACTGTGCCTTTTTCTATCGAATACGGATTTCGCCTGGTTCGGTATTCTTTTTCTTTTGTTCGGTTTGGTCTTTATGCTTCTATTAACGTGTATTAGTGGACTAAATGTTCATTATCTGCGATATGATCTGGGAAAGTGGACACCCTATGAACACCCTTGCACCTTGAATTCCAGTGATTTTGCCTCTATCATTGTTAATAATTCCAAGGTCTACCAACATCAATTTACCGTTTTAACGGCAGATGGAAAAACCATTAATGGAAAATGCTATTCCTACCACCAATATAAACCATCGGACTCGTTCAAGGTTTTACAATCCGTATCAAATAACGAGATTTATAAACTGGAAGGTACCACTCTAGGTAAAATAGACACCAAAAGTTCCTTTTTTTTCATGATATTAATCTCTGTCTTTCCTGCTACAGGTTTTTTTATATCCTTTTGGGGAATACCACGTGCGTTCCGTCGAATTGCTCTTTTGGAAAACGGCTCGGTCTATAAAGCCATTGCCGTTAAAATAGAGGAAACCGGAACCCGTATTAATCACAAGGCGGTTCAAAAAATTCACTATGTTTATTTGGGGGACGATGGAGAACGACATGAAATAACATCTCGAAATCTTCAATGGGAAAAAATCACCGACGAAGAATATGAAATAATGTTTTGTGATAATTCGCATCCGAATCGCGCTGTTTTACTTGATGAACTCCCCAACGGAATCAAAATGGATTCAACCGGATTTACCACTTCACTCTTTAGGATTTTTCCCCTTGCCTGTGTTTATTTCCTTTGTCTTCTGATGGCAGGACTTCTCCTGATATCACTTTTTTAGGATAAAAAATCACAATAGTTTGATTTTATTATATTTTGACATTAATTACAGCTTGACGCCGATTATAGTTTGGGAAAATCTGAATCAATGCTTGTCTATTGATTGCGAACATGACGATGGTATTCCTGAAGACTACAAACAGTAATTCTGTCGGAGTCAAGGTTGTTTTCGAGTCCGTCGATAGCCGTTGCAAGAGCGGAAATGGTCGTCGTAATCGGCGTACCGTGACTAACGGCTCCGGTTCGCATTCGTATTTCATCGACCATAGCCGCCGCTCCGGTTTCCGGAGTATTCGCAATCCATTGTATTTTCCCTTCATGCAAAAGATCTAATAGATTGGGTCTCCCCAAACTGATCCGAAAAACAGCCTGACACCTAATCCCGGCATTATAAAGACAGGTAGCTGTTCCACGGGTTGCATATAATTCGAACCCGAGCTTAACCAGCCGTTTGACTAACGGAAGAGCCACTTCTTTATCTTCGTCACGAAGGGAGACAAAGATTCCCCCGTGCGTTGGAATTGTATTTCCCGCTGACTGCTGACTTTTAAGATAGGCCATTCCACTGGAATAATCAATACCCATGACTTCGCCCGTTGATTTCATCTCCGGAGACAAAACGATATCGACGCCAGGAAATTTTACAAATGGAAATACCGCTTCTTTAAAGGTCGTATAGGGTATTTTAACTTCCCTGGTAAATCCAATCTCCTGTAGACTTTTACCGACCATACAAAGAGATGCCACTTTTGCTAACGGAACACCTATCGATTTACTAACGAAAGGAATCGTTCGAGACGCTCGCGGATTAACCTCAATGATATAGACTTTATCATCTTTAACAGCAAATTGAATATTCATTAGTCCACAGACATTCAAATGGGTGGCTAAATTGCGCGCATGTTCCCGCATTTCATCCTGAATGACCGGGCTAATCGTTCGCGCTGGAATGGAACAGGCCGAGTCGCCCGAATGAATTCCCGCCAATTCCACATGTTCCATAATCGCACCAATTACCGTTTGTTTCCCATCCGAAACGCAATCGACATCCAATTCCGTGGCATCCTCAAGAAAACGGTCAATCAAAATCGGTTTGCCTTCGGAAACCATCTCCGCCTCTTCAACAAAATGACGCAGATATTTCTCTTTATAGACAATAACCATAGCCCGACCACCTAGAACAAAAGAGGGACGGACAAGAACCGGATAACCGATATGTTCCGCAACTGCAATCGCTTCTTCCACATTATGTGCTATTCCACTTTGTGGCTGAAGAATTTCCAGCTTCTCCGCTAATTGCTTGAAATAATCTCGATCTTCCGCCCGATCAATATCATCCGGACTCGTCCCCAAAACGTTGACACCAGCTTCCTTGAGTGCCTCCGCCAAATTTAATGGCGTTTGACCTCCAAATTGGACGATAACACCAAGACATTCTTCCCGTTCGTAGATGTTAAGAACGTCCTCCAGGGTCAATGGCTCAAAATAGAGTTTATCACTTGTATCGTAATCGGTAGAAACGGTCTCCGGATTACTGTTGACCATAATGGTTTCATAACCGGCTTCCCGAAGTGCAAATGATGCGTGAACACAACAATAATCGAATTCGATTCCCTGACCAATACGATTGGGACCACCCCCGAGAATCATGATTCGATGTTTCTTCCCCGATTTGCGAACCGGTTCATCATATTCGTCCCAAGTGGAATAATAATAGGGAGTGGGCGCAGTAAATTCGCCCGCACACGTATCGACCGTTCCAAAGACAGGAACAATTCC
The DNA here is from genome assembly GCA_964442735.1 of uncultured Planctomycetaceae bacterium. GTDB lineage: Bacteria > Planctomycetota > Planctomycetia > Pirellulales > Thermoguttaceae > JAUNBG01. Next base: position 31,126 of record CAYUAP010000028.1, read on the forward strand.
ATGGTCTTTACGCCAAGTCCGAATTTCCATTTCAGTCCGATGAAATAGAACACTTAATTGCCGATCCGAGTAACCAAGTTCTTTGGCCCGTCGTATCGTCGCTGGTAATTCGGGTTCGTCCCAGTTAAAACATTCACGAGATCCTTCCTGACAAAGTGCGGATTCAAATTCGACCAACTCCTGAAATTTACGCAAATAATAGGGATCGATAGAGGTTAATTCGTTTACTTTTTCTATAGACCAATGCCGTTTAAAAGCCGCATGAATTTCAAACATACGATTGGAAGTCGGTTTCGATATCGCTTCAGTCAACTGAATATCGTCCAGATTGTCCAAGGCTAAATCTTTACCATCGGCTCCGAAGCCGAAACGTCCGATTTCAAGTGACCGAAGAGCCTTCTGAAACGACTGCTGGAAGTTTCGACCGATAGCCATAACTTCTCCGACCGACTTCATTTGCGTACCAAGAGTCGGATCGGCGGCAGGAAATTTTTCGAACGTGAATCGCGGAATCTTCGTAACCACATAATCCAGTGCCGGCTCGAAACAGGAAGGCGTACTTCCGGTAATATCGTTTTTCAGTTCGTCCAGCGTATATCCAACGGCTAGAAGTGCGGCTATTTTCGCAATAGGGAATCCGGTTGCTTTACTAGCCAGGGCACTGGATCGGGAAACACGTGGATTCATTTCGATAATAACACGACGTCCGGTTTTCGGTTCTACCGCCCATTGAACGTTGGAACCTCCTGTTTCAACACCAATTGCCGCCATAACACGTAAACTGTCATCCCGCATTGCTTGATATTCACGATCAGAGAGTGTCTGCGCCGGAGCCACTGTTATGGAGTCTCCGGTATGTATACCCATGGGATCGATATTTTCAATGGAACAGACAATGACCGAGGTATTATTGCGGTCTCGAATAACTTCCAGTTCATATTCCTTCCAACCAAGGAGTGATTCCTCAATTAAAACTTCGGAATAAAGACTTGCGGCTAATCCGCGTTCAACAATAACACAAAATTCGTCTTCATTATGGGCAATTCCGCCTCCAGTCCCACCAAGAGTAAAACCGGGCCGTATAATTAAAGGCCAGGAACCGAGTTCCTTCGCCGCATCCAGGGCCTCCTCCAAATGATGAACCGAAAACGAACGAGGCGATTCCAATCCTATTTCCGCCATAATGTTTTTAAAGGTCATACGATCTTCCGCACGATGTATGGCGTTCGCATCCGCTCCTATCAATTCCAGTTGATAACGTTGAAGAAGACCGGCATCTGCAAGTTCCATGGCCAGATTCAGGGCTGTCTGGCCACCTAGGGTTGGCAGGAGTGCATCCGGACGTTCGCGACGAATGATTTCATGAAGACTCTCAAACGTCAGTGGTTCAATATAGGTCCTATCCGCAAATCCTGGATCTGTCATGATCGTGGCTGGATTGCTATTGACCAGTAGAATCTCGTAGCCTTCCCTCTTGAGAATTTTACAAGCTTGTACTCCGGAGTAATCAAATTCACAGCCCTGTCCGATTACGATTGGACCTGACCCAATTATCATAATTTTCTTTATGTCGGTTCTTTTTGGCATGGATCCATTCCTGTTCTTTTATTCCATCATTTGGCGAAATTGTGTAAAAATATTCCGGGAATCATGGGGGCCGGGCGCCGCTTCCGGATGATACTGAACGGAATATACCGGCTCCGTTTTATGACGGATTCCCTCAATCGTACCATCATTAAGATTGAGGTGGGTAACCTCCATACACGAAGGAAGTGATTCCGGTAATACTGCAAAATTATGGTTCTGACTCGTTATGGCGATTGTATTGTGAATCAAATCACGAACTGGATGATTACATCCGTGATGTCCAAATTTCAATCGGGCACAGACTGCCCCACAGGCCAGGGCCAGTATTTGATGACCGAGACATATTCCAGCCAGTGGAATTTTCCCGATTAAATTTTTAGCCGTTTCAATCGCCCCCAGAACGCCCGCAGGATCTCCCGGTCCATTGGATAGAAAAACACCGTCCGGACGACGCGCTAAAATTTCGCTCGCCGTAGTCGATGATGGAACCACTTCCACCTGCATACCCTCCGCCTCAAGACCATGAAGAATATTCGTCTTTATTCCAAAATCCATGGCGACTATTTTTAATTCCCCTTTATGATTCCAGAAATAGGGAGAAGAACAACTAACCTTCGCAGTGGAATCAAACCGGTCCAGTCCGGGCCACGAATGTACTTTGTCAAGAGCCGACTCCGGCGTCATATCCCGATCAGAGGCATGAATAAATCCCTTTTGCGTTCCATAGGCACGAAGATGTAATACCAATCGACGGGTATCTATTCCGGAGAGAGCCGGTTTATCGAACCGCTTTAGCAGATCGGGAAGCGATTCCTCCGCCCGATAATTGGACGGATCGTTCATTTCACGAACAATTAGTCCATTTAAAAAAAGGCCACGTGATTCCATATCCGTGGCATTACAACCATAATTTCCAACTTCCGATGTTGAAAGGACAACGAATTGACCATAATAGGAAGGATCACTAACAATCTCCTGATATCCGGTCATTCCTGTATTAAAGACCGCCTCGCCCGGCGTATCTATCGCGGCTCCGCAGGAATGACCATAAAATATGGTCCCATCCTCCAGAACGAGAAAATGTTTCTTCTGCATGGATCTAATATCTTTTTATATATTCTATTGTTCGTAATTTTACCTGGCAATGCCGATTTATCTGACAACCAAAGTCCTTTTATTACTCAAAAATCCCATGTGGGTAATACCCACATGGGAGGGAGATACCAATCCCCTCCGGGCGCATAACGCCAAGAGACTCCTAAAATTCGTTATGTCTAACCGATTCTTCTATGTCTAACCGATTCTTCTATACTCAAGGACGTTATAAAAGTCTATTTTCGAACAGGCGAGACGCCTGTTTTGGAGGATGCGGACGAGACCTGCCTGCCGTCAGGCATGGCGTCCGCGCTCCCAGGAAATACCGAATTTATAACGTCGTACAGTATATGTCTAATAAATCAACACCATCACCATGCGCTCCGCCATTCATCCATATACAAACGTTATTTGGAACAAAACAGGCGGAAACACCTGTTTTGTCAGAATACAGACAGGACTTCCGTACTCCCAGACGCATACGTACTTCCAACCTCTAGTAAATAAACAACATTTCGCGATACTTCGGCAATGGCCAATGACTGTCTGCCACTATTAATTCGAGTGAATCCACATTTTTACGCAGACACTGCATAGCTTCAAGGATTTCTTCATGGGGACGCAACAAAGCCTGCTCCAGTGCGTCGCAATCCTTAACCAATTCCTCCATTTTTTCACCAATTTTCTGTGCTGTCTGTTTAACAGCAGTCATTCCGGTTTCTATACAGGAATCTTTAATGGTCTGAAGAATGGTCAATACCTTGCGATACTCCTCGGCTACAACGGGAATAATCATACTACGTGCCATTTCCAGCGCTATTCGACCTTCAATCTGAATTTTTCGATGATATTCTTCCAGAAAAACTTCGAATCGTGATTCGAGTTCTTCTTTTGTGAACACTTTATATTTACCAAACAGGTCGATATTCTCCTGTCGAACTAACGGACGCAATGCATCCATTGTTGTCTTCAAATTCGGAAGACCTCGCTTCTCCGCCTCCTGAACCCATTCATCACTATAATTATTACCATTGAAGATAATTCTTCGGTGTTTGTGAATAGTCTCCTGTAGGAGCACTTGTAAACCGGCATTAAAACTGTCCTTGTCCCGTGGAAGCTGCTCCAGACGTTCTGCCATAAAATCGACCGATTCAGCAATAATCGTATTCAGAATCATATTAAAGCCGGAACATGACTGGCTGGAACCACAGGCCCGGAACTCGAATTTATTGCCGGTAAAAGCAAATGGACTTGTTCGGTTACGGTCAGTGGTATCTCGCGGAAGGGGCGGCAGGGCATCTACTCCGATTCGCATATTAGATGGATGAAGACTTCCTTTCGCTTCACCCTTCTCAAGTTGATCGATAACATCGGTCAACTGCTCGCCCAAAAAGATAGATATAATGGCCGGAGGCGCTTCGTTGGCTCCGAGTCGATGTTCGTTCCCGGCACTTCCTGTTGACGCACGGAGCAAATCACTGTGTAAATCCACCGCACGAATTATCGCCGTTAAAAAAGTCAGGAAAATAGCATTCTGATGTGGATTCGTTCCAGGATCCAGTAAATTATGATCGTTATATGTCACGGCCCAATTATTATGTTTTCCGGAACCATTGATTCCATCGAACGGCTTCTCGTGAAGCAGGCATACCAACTGATGTCGATCTGCAACCTTCTTGAGAACTTCCATGACTAACATATTATGATCAACGGCCAAATTAAGTTCTTCAAAAATGGGAGCCACTTCGAATTGAGCAGGCGCAACTTCGTTATGCCGTGTTTTGGCCGGAATTCCGAGTTTCCACAATTCATCTTCCACTTCGGACATGAAGGCGAGAATACGAGGTCTAATCGCACCAAAATAATGATCTTCCAACTGCTGATGCTTCGGAGGTGGAGAACCGAACAGGGTTCGACCTGTCTGAACAAGATCTGGTCTATGAAGATAAAAGTTTCGATCAATCAGGAAATATTCCTGTTCCGCCCCCATGGTAACGATGGGATGATCTTCAGGCTGGGCAAAACAGTTCATCAGGCGAATAATCGATTTTCCAATGGTCTGAATGGAACGTAATAAAGGTGTCTTCTTGTCAAGAACCTGACCATTATAGGAATAAAAGACCGTCGGAATACAGAGCGTGGCTCCATTGGAATGTCTTTTAATAAAAGCAGGACTGGTCGGATCCCAAGCGGTATAACCACGGGCCTCAAATGTACAGCGCAGACCTCCGGAAGGAAAACTGGATGCGTCCGGTTCTCCGACAATCAAATTCTTCCCGGAAAAAGCCAAAATTGCTTTTCCCTGATCATTGATGTCGAGAAAAGCATCGTGCTTCTCCGCCGTTCCACCTGTTAATGGCTGGAACCAATGGGTGTAATGGGTAGCCCCTTTACTAATTGCCCATTCTTTCATGGCATTGGCGACATCGTCGGCAATGGAGGGGTCAAGTGGAACTCCTTCGCGAATCGTTGCCAAAAGCTTGAGTGCGGTCGCCTTGGGAAGATATCGCTGAATTGCGGCAGTATTAAAGACATTATCACCAAAATCATCTGCCGACGCCGACGGGATTGCCTCTATTTCTGGCGCAGAATATTCGGCTATTGCATTTATGGCATGGATCCGATTACAGTTACTCATTTCTGATTTCTCCTGATTCGTTATTGATACGTCCATACAAGTGAATTCTAAATTCACTGTATCATGGATTATTATACACTGATTCTTAATTTCAGTAATTGCAGGATTCGTTCCAATAGAAAATATTTTTGCTTAAATTTCTTGATTGGTATCTAATTATCTTCCTCTGAAAATCTATATTAATTATCTTTTTATGGTGGTTATAATTCAAGTGATACCGTAAATGACCATTCTTCCCTACCTAATAATTCTACGATGAAAATACAATCAATAAAAGAGGTTATTATTTTATTATTCTTTTTTATTTTCTTTCTTTTTCCAGTTTTCTATTTCTAAAAGCAGTTGAAGTGATTTTAATATTACAAAAATGTAAAAACATAAATATAATATTAACAAAAATGTAATAGATGGACCGAATCACAGACCTTCTGATAGCAGTATCAGGCAGACAGAAATTATGGTCTCTCTGGTAACATTTTTCATATCATGATTTTTCTATTAAATTTATACAGGTTTAATAGAAGTAATTACCTGTATTTTTAAATTTCCTTGAGTAAAGACTTTTTCCCGCAATTTCTGGCACAGGGTTTGCATTTAATAAAATTAAGCGATACGGAATAGAAACGTTCGTATTAGTACGACAGGACTAAAAGGGAATTGTGGATAAAGCAGATGGTATCTGCATTTTGGTTATTAAAGACACCGATACTCCCGACATTTAACGTTATTTCGTATACTTAAAACCCAAATACAATAATAGAGGAGAAACCCATGGAAGAGAATGGAGATCATCAGTCGCTGGATGTTCCGCAGGATAATGGACTTTACAGTTTTCAAAATGAACATGATGCTTGTGGTGTAGGAATGGTCGCTAATTTAAATAATCAAGCGGACCATAAAATCATTGAACAAGGAATAACTGTATTAAAACGGTTAATGCATCGGGGAGCCGCAGGCGGTGATCCGGAGACGGGTGATGGTGCCGGTATTCTGTTTACTATTCCAGATGCTTTTTTTCGAAGAGTTGTCCCCATTGATCTTCCCGAGCCCGGTAAATATGGTGTCATTATGGTTTTCGGGGCCGAAAATGAAGAAGCCGTTATTGAAAATATCATAACGAGTGAAGGAGGATTTGTTCTTGACTGGCGGGAAGTACCAATTCATCCGGAATTTATCGGACAGGCAGCCCGGAGATCCTGTCCGCGAATACGACAGATCTTTATCAGTGGGGAAGAGTTTGCGGACCGTGACGCTTTCGAACGAAAATTATTCGTTATGCGTCGTTTAATCGAAAAGGAGACGAAAAATACCTGTATTCCAAGCTGTTCGAATCGAACAATTGTCTATAAAGGACTGCTATTGGCTACTCAAATTGATCAATTTTATCCCGATTTATCGGAGCCTGATGTATGTAGTCCGTTGGCTGTTGTTCATCAGAGATATAGTACCAATACATTTCCGACATGGCAGTTGGCGCATCCATTTCGATATCTGGCCCATAATGGTGAAATCAATACATTACGGGGTAACCTGAATCAACTCAAGAGTCGGGAACCATTTCTCGCCAGTTCGCTATTCGGGGACGATTTAAAGAAGGTTCTTCCATTGATCGACGAACGACAGAACGACTCTGCCTGTCTCGATAATATGCTGGAACTACTGGTTCTGGCGGGACGTTCGATTCCCCATGCCATACTGATGCTGATACCACAAGCCTGGGGAAAAAAATATCATTTAGGTCGTGATGTCCGTGGATTTTTCGACTATCATTCCACTTTAATGGAGCCATGGGACGGGCCCGCAGCCGTTGCGTTTTCTGACGGAGTAAATTTGGGTGCTCTACTTGATCGCAATGGTCTGCGGCCTGCCCGCTATACATTAACAGACGATGGTTTCTTCGTTCTGGCCTCCGAAACAGGTGTTTTGGACATTCCGGAAGAAAAAATCGTTAAAAAAGGACGACTTAAACCGGGTGAAATTATCTGGTGTGACTTGATTAATCATCGACTTGTTTTCGATGCCGAAATCAAAAACACTATTGCTCGATCAAAACCGTATCGACGTTGGGCAGAAGAAAATCGAATGGAAGTCAACGGACTGTTCGATTCCATTATGCCCTCGAATGTCAATAAAGAACTGCCGCGCCGTCAACGCCTGTTCGGTTGGACTCGTGAAGATATTGAGTTGATCGTTCAGCCCATGGCCGAAATGGGGAAGGAACCAGTCGGCTCCATGGGAAACGATGCCGCTTTAGCCGTTTTGTCTCAACGGCCGCAGATGCTCTTCGGCTATTTCAAACAGTTATTCGCACAGGTTACCAATCCGCCTATAGATCCGATTCGTGAAGAACTCGTTATGAGCCTGACTACCTATATTGGAAATCAGGGGAATATACTGTCCGATGCGGAAATGGATGCTACCTTAATCAAAATGGCACGGCCCGTTTTAACCGATGAAGACGTACGCCGATTAACTACGGTGCACGACGCCGCAATTAAAACGGCCGTTCTCAAACTCGGCTGGAATCCGGATGAAAATCTGTCCAGTGAAGAATTGGGTCTGTCACTAAAGAAGGTCATTGACAATCTTCAGCAGGAAGCGGTCAAGTTGGTTCGTGCCGGATATAACATATTGATGTTGAGTGACAAGGATCTCGTTCGGGGACAAATTCCAATTCCGTCACTTCTGGCAACGGCGGCAGTCAACAGAATACTGGTGGCGCAAGGCCTGCGTCCTTCGATCGGATTGATCGTCCAGTCAGGAGAAATACGGGAGATTATGCACTACGCTCTTCTACTCGGTTATGGTGCGACAGCCATTAACCCCTATTTGACCTTCGAGACAATAACATCTCTGGTACAATCGGGTGAATTGAAAATGGATCCTGCACAAGCCGCCGGAAACTACATTACCGCCGTTGATAAAGGGCTATTGAAGGTAATGTCAAAAATGGGTATTTCCACGTTACGCAGTTATCGTTCGGCACAGATATTTGAGGCGGTTGGTATCGATAAATCGGTTATCGACAAGTATTTTACCGGAACCGCCTCCCGGATTGGAGGTATTACCATGGAAGATATTGCCAGGGAAGCGGTACTTCGGGCGCAATCGGACGATTCGACAGACATGTTGCCGTCCGGAGGCCAGTATCGTTTTCGAAAAGACGGTGAAGATCATTTATGGACACCAACCACCTTGAGTCTTTTCCGAAGTGCTGTTCAAACAAACGACTGGGAGAAGTACAAGCAATATGCGGCAATAATCAATCATCAGGAAAATCACCTATGTACCCTGCGCGGGATGTTTGAATTCACTTCCAATTCTTCGGTTCCATTGAAAGAAGTGGAGACGGAGGATTCAATTATCCATCGTTTTGTCGCAGGAGCTATGAGCCTGGGGGCCTTGAGTCCGGAGGCACATGAAACAATTGCCATTGCCATGAACCGGTTAGGGGCGAAAAGTAACTGTGGAGAAGGAGGCGAGGACCCACTTCGGGAAGTACCAGGTCCGAACGGTGTAATCCGTTCAAGTGCGATTCGTCAGGTAGCTAGTGGTCGTTTCGGTGTTACCATTGACTATCTGGCCCATGCGAAGGAGATTCAGATTAAAATGGCCCAAGGTGCGAAGCCAGGCGAAGGCGGACAACTGCCAGGTCATAAAGTCGATCCCGATATCGCACGTGTTCGACATTCCATGCCCTACGTTACCTTGATTTCACCTCCTCCGCACCATGATATTTATTCGATCGAAGATTTGGCACAATTGATTTACGATCTCCATAGCTCCAATCGGGAGGCACGTGTTTCGGTGAAACTGGTATCTGAAGTCGGAGTCGGTACTATTGCAGCAGGAGTGGCAAAGGCCCATGCCGATGTCGTTTTAATCAGTGGTCACGATGGTGGTACTGGTGCATCTCCATTAACAAGCATTAAACATGCCGGACTTCCCTGGGAATTGGGATTGGCAGAGACACAACAAACACTTGTTTTGAACAAACTTCGTGGACGAGTACGTCTTCAGGTAGATGGTCAGCTCAAAACCGGACGTGATGTTATGATCGGAGCTCTTTTAGGTGCGGAGGAATTCGGGTTTGCGACAACATTGCTCGTCTGCCTCGGTTGTGTTATGATGCGTAAATGCCATGCAAACTGTTGCCCGGTCGGGGTTGCAACCCAGGATCCGAATTTGCGTAAATGCTTCGCGGGTAAACCGGAATATATCGAAAATTTTCTGCACTTCATCGCGCGGGAAGTTCGGGAATATATGGCCCAGTTGGGATTCCGAACCCTGGACGAGGCCATTGGTCGCAGTGATTGTCTGAAAATGGATAAAGCATTGAAATTTTACAAAACGCGCAATATAGATTTTTCGAAGATCTTCCAGCAGGGACGCGGCGAGGTAGTACGATATAACGGAATCAAGTCAGAATTCAAGACCTTCGACGAAGATGTTCTTCTGCCGAAATTGGAGGCTTCGTTGACCAAAGGAACCCCCATTGAAATTTCGGAGGAAATACGAAGTGTCAATCGAACAGTGGGTACGGTGATTTCTTCGGAACTGGTTCGACATTTTGGAGGAAATGGATTACAGGACAATACCATTCAGGTGCATTTTAAAGGGTGTGCAGGACAGAGTTTCGGGGCGTTTTTGGCAAAAGGAATTACCTTTACGTTGGAAGGAGAGGCAAACGATTTTGTCGGAAAGGGTATTTCCGGAGGAATTATCGTGGTTCAACCTCCTAAAGAAAGTCGGTTTCGCGCCTGTGATAACGTCATTGCCGGTAACGTCATTGGCTATGGTGGAACGGCGGGTCGTATATTTCTGGGGGGGCAGGTCGGTGAACGTTTCGCAATTCGGAACAGTGGTTTTACGGCTGTTGTCGAAGGTGTTGGTGACCATGGTTGCGAATACATGACAGGAGGTCGAATCGTTATTCTGGGTCCGACCGGAGTAAATTTCGCCGCAGGTATGACTGGAGGCATCGCCTATGTTTACGACGAATCGAACGACTTCGATTTGCGTTGTAACAGTGATACCGTTGACTTGGAGAGTATTCGTTCCGGAAGCAATGATGAAAAAGAATTACTCGAGTTGATTAAGGAACATATCGAGAGGACTGGAAGTGTTAAGGCACAGGAAATTCTAGCCGATTGGTCGAACGTTCGCGGACAATTTATTAAAGTCATACCGTGTGAATACAAACAGGTGTTGGCAAAAAAAATCGGTTGATTCGAACCGTAAAATAGAAGGAGAAGAAAAATGGCAATCACAAAAGCAACCGGAAATGTCAATAATGCGTTTCGAGATATCAATCGAATAGGATATCAATATCGCCCGATCGAGGTACGACGATGCGATTTTTCAGAAGTGGAAATACCTATGTCGGAGACAGAGATTCAGAGACAGGCCATGCGATGTATGAACTGTGGAATTCCCTTTTGTCATGGACTCGGATGTCCACTCGGTAACTTGATTCCAGACTTTAACCATAACGTTGTCCGTGGAAAATGGCATGAAGCCTGGGATCTGTTAAGCCAGACAAGTCCGTTTCCCGAATTTACGAGTCGGATATGTCCCGCCCTTTGTGAAGGAAGTTGTACTTCCGGTATGGAATTCGGATCGGTTTCTGTTCGGCAGATAGAGAAGCGGATCGTGGAAAAGGCATATGAAAACGGTTGGGTCAAGCCACAAATTCCCGCCGTTCGGAATGGTCGAACTGCAACGGTTATCGGAGCAGGACCTTCCGGTCTGGCCGCCGCTGTTACATTGAATCAATTGGGATATCATGTCGTGGTCTACGAAAAAAACAAGAAACCGGGCGGTTTGTTACGCTATGGGATCCCCGACTTTAAACTCGCTAAAGAAATTATTGATCGTAGACTCCGTATTATGGAGGATTCGGAAATAGAATTTATTTGTGGTGCAGAAATAGGACGTGATTTATCCGCTAATTATATTGCGTCCAAGTCAGACTTGGTTATTGTTACGACAGGAACGCCGGTTGCCCGGGATCTTCCGATTCCGGGCCGGGAACAGGAAGGAATCCACTTCGCACTGGAACTATTGGTAAATCAGAATCGGGTTCATTCCGGTGAACTGTCCAATCATCCTATTTCCATTAGTGGTAAACGTGTTCTCGTTATCGGGGGGGGTGATACTGGAAGCGATTGTGTTGGAACCGCGTTACGACGTGGTGCGGCACAGGTTACTCAAATCGAGATCATGCCGCAGCCCCCGAAGATACGATCCGCATCAACACCATGGCCTGCCTGGCCCTATATTTTGCGAACGTCATCCAGTCATGAAGAAGGATGTACACGACGCTGGGCACTATCGAGTCTCTGTTTTCATGGTAGTAATGGCCGTTTAACCGGAGTTGAAGTTCTTCCGGTTGTATGGGAATTTGACGCAAATGGCAAACCTCTCCGATTCAACAAGAGCAAGGAAAAAAGTTCTATTTTAGCCTGTAATCTTGTTTTTTTAGCCATGGGCTTCTTAAAACCTGACTATCAGGAACAGCTTAAAAACTGGGGTATTGAGGTCGAAGATCAGAAGAAATTCCATTTTGCGGGAGACGCCGCTAATGGTCCCTCTCTCGTTGTTCGGGCTATTGCAAATGGTATCCTTGTCGCAAAACAGGCTGCCGTTTGACAGTATCCTGGACTTCACCTGTATCCCAAAATTAAATCTTCCAAAAGTGGGTAATTAACCACCTTTGGAAGACTTAAATATCATCCACACTCTCTAATTATACACCGATCCTTTAAAAAACCAGCAATCAAAAAACCGGAGTAACCGTTCACGGATATAAAGTGAAACCACAGATATAAAGTGAAACCACAGATATAAAGTGAAACCACGAATATAAAGTAAAACCACAGATATAAAGTGAAACCACAGATATAAAGTGAAACCACAGATATAAAGTGAAACCAC
>CAYUAP010000029.1:0-42222 GCA_964442735.1 uncultured Planctomycetaceae bacterium
ATAAATAATTTTATCATAAAAAAGTTTGTTTGCCAAAAAACTATCCGTGAAAATGTTATCCATGGTTACAAAAAATTACCATTTGAGTTTCATATTTACAGAGCAATAACATCAAGAGCCAATTCAATACGTCCGAAGGGTGCACTAACTTCGATACCAGCAACACGATCACAAATTCGTTGGATCGATTCTCGTGCAATTTCCACTCCAACCTTTGTCTGTTCTTCTCGAGGTTCCTTGGACACTTTCTCCATACGTTCCATAATAGCATCCGGAACAACAACACCAGGAACTTCATTTTTCATGAAAATAGCGTTACTGAAACTTGTTAGTGGCCAAATACCGGCAATAACAGGAATCTTGCAATCACCATATTCATCGAAAAATGAGAGAAGTTTGTCCGGATCGAAAACCGGCTGTGTAATAATAAAATGGGCGCCCGCTTCAATTTTACGGCGAAGGCGACTCATTTCCATCTTCTGGTCCAGTGCGTTTGGATCCACACCGACACCGATTACCGCATTTGTCGGTGGAGTAAAAGCTATACCACCGAGGTCTACACCACGATTCAATCGAGTCTGAACGGAGCACATACCTATGGAATCGGTATCGAAAACCCCCGTTGCACTCGGATAGTTTCCCGCCTTCGGCGGATCGCCTGTAATAAATAGAATATTACGGATACCATAGGCAGCACATCCAAACAGATCGGCCTGCATTCCAATCAGATTTCGGTCACGACAGCAGAAATGTAAAATGGGTTCGATTCCGACATTATGAAGAATCTGCTCCGCAACGACCAAGGAGGTAATACGAGCCGAAGCACGCGGCCCATCCGGTAAATTGATCGTGTCCACACCATGTTCTTTTAGGGTTTTCGTTTTAGCCAGAATAGTCTCCAGATTATATCCTAAAGGAGGAGTCAATTCGACCGAAGTAATCCATTGACCGGCGACCAGTTTAGCAGCTAATAGACTTCGTTCCGCCAAGGGAGAATCCGGAACTTCATGACATTCCCGTTGCTCTTCCTTTAATATAGAGGTCTTCCGCCACCCTTTCGCAAGCGGTTTAACCATTTTTACCACTTCAGCTATCTGATCAGGAGTGGTACCACAACACCCTCCAACGGCAGACACCCCTAATTTAACATAATCCATGGCATAGGTGGCCATATATTCCGGAGTACAATAATAAATATGACGACCTTCGAAAATTTTCGGCAGTCCGGCGTTCGGTTGAACGATTAATGGTCGATCAATGAATTTGACAGCTTTTTCAACAATGGCCAGGAGTCCTTCCGGACCTTGACCACAGTTCAGTCCGAACGCTATCGGCTGCGGATATTCCTGCGGCATTGGAGCCAACACCTGATCCAGCTTCTCGCATCTTTCTTGATCATTTAAGAGGGTTATGGCAACCGAGAGAACATAGGGAAAATCCTTGAACGGGAGCATTAGTTTGGCTCCCATTTCCATGGCTTCCCGAGAAGGCAGGGTCTCAAATTCAATAAAATCAACACCACCGTCAATTAATGCCTGAATCTGAACCCGGGCCATTTCCTGAAGTTCTTCTTCCGTATAACGAAACGAGGCGGACAGATAATGCGGACCAATGGACCCTGCAACAAAAACACGTCGAGTTGGATCCTGATCTGCAACAGCACGTGCCAATTGGGCCCCTGCCTTGTTGAACAGAGCCGTTTTATCCGCAAGACCATATTTATCCAACGCACTTGTACTAGCACCATAGGTATTCGTCGTTAGAACGTCCACTCCAACATCGTAATAGGATTGATGTATTTTACGTACCAACGCAGGATTCTTTATATTTAATTCATCATAACATTGATTTGTAAAAATATGATTTCGGTAAAGTTCCGTTCCCATGGCACCATCGAAGACGAGAACTTCGTTCTGAAACACCTTCGCAAAATTTTCAGAACGATTATCCTGGTTATTAGTGGTCATCTCTTGACATGTTCCTTGAAATATGCTATGAATTATATACGTTATCGGTTAATTGCGTGTCTCTTGAATTATTTAAGAGCACAATTATCAACATCCAACAGAAAAACAGACAATGTTCCAACGTTTTATCCCCGATCTCTACGTCAATAGCGTCGTTGATTTAACTCCCTCCAAACTTCGGGATTTGGGAATAAAGAACCTGCTTCTCGATGTAGATTGTACTCTAAAAAGTTATAAAGAACAAGAAGTACCACAGGAAATTCGTAATTGGCTCCAAATGTTGAAGAATAATGGAACCGGACTCTGTCTGATATCCAATGGAATGGGACGACGAATCTCTAAAATAGCAGGTTCGCTATCACTTCCCTATATTGCTTCAGCCATGAAACCATCCATTCGCGGCTGTAATCAGGCTCTGTCGCAACATGGATTTTTACGCGAGGAAACCGCTATTGTTGGCGATCAGCTCTTCTCCGATATTTGGGCTGGACATCGTGCCCATCTGTTTACAATTCATGTTAAACCGATCCATCCGGAACAGGAACCTTTATTTGCTCAATATAAACGACCTCTGGAAAGTCTGATCTTCTGGTTCTATCCGCCTAAATATGAATAACAAGACTGCTTGAATATATAATAATCGAATCGACAGGAGTAAAAGATAAAGGTAACCATTCACGAACGATTGTGCAACCACGGATATCACGGATAAACACAGACAGTCTACCGTAAAATACAATATTTTACAATAACAAACTAAACATTTTTATCTATTATAATAAATAAATTTATCATAAAAAAGTTTTTGCCAAATAACTATCCGTGAAAATCAGTGTTAACCATGGTTTCACTTTATATTCGTGAACTGTTACGGATAAAGAAAGTATTAACAGGAATAACGTCGGTCTGGAATCGCAAGACGAGTCCTCTGGAGATCCATTTTTGTATTGTACAAACGCGGAATCTTTATCTTCGTCTTCGTCTTTATCCACAACTTGATTTTGGAGCATCAGTCAAGCGAGACTGGAATAAAAGTGGTATTCTTTATTGGTTACTTGTATTTTCATAAACATATAAACACGGAATCTTTATCTTCGTCTTCGTCTTTATCTACAACTTGATTTTGGAGCATCGGTCAAGCGAGACTGGAATAAAAGTGGTATTCTTTATTGGTTACTTGTATTTTCATAAACATTTTGCTATAATAAAAATGGAATTTAATCCGTACATCAATTATGAAAGACCAAAATGGAAACGGTACCATTGCGTTATTAGCGTTTGTTTTTTAGATCACCCTGTTTTTGAGAAGGAGTCTTGATTATGTCCTCAATACGTGAAGATATTTTAGGTATGGTTCATGAATATCAAACGATAGATGTGCTGATGGCGGCTTGTGAACTTGACCTGTTTACATTCATATTAAGTAGAGGCAAAAGTCCGACGGTTCAGGAATTAGCTATGGAGTTGGAACTTGATAATCGTGCTCTGGACGCCCTCTTGAGTGCACTCATTGCGTCCGGCTTTTTAAATAAAGTGGAAGGTCGATTTCATGTTGTACCAGATTATGAAAAAATACTTGATTCCAGAAGTCCGGATACTGTTGTTCCTATGATACGTCATCAGGCTTGTGTCATGCGTTCCTGGAGTCAGTTGGCTTGGACGGTTAAATCGGGGATACCGGTTCCCCATACGGCCAGTATAAACGGATCGCTCGTCGATTATCAATCTTTCATCGGTGCCATGAATGTTATAGGCAGATCCATGGCGCAGAAAGTTGCAGCAAAAATGGAAGAGGGTGGTCTACTGCATTTCGACCGCCTTTTGGATTTGGGAGGAGCGTCCGGAACCTATACTCTTGCCTTTTTAGAACGGAATCCAACAGCACGTGCCATAATTTTCGATCTGTCTATTGCCATTGAAGAAGCGCGACATCGGTTGATCGGAGCACCCTGCTCCGCACGAATCGATCTTGTCGAAGGCGATTTCTATCGCGATAAATTTCCCGACGACATTGATTTTATCTGGATTAGCGCGATTATTCATCAACAGGATCTAAACGCCACGAAGACCATGTTCCAAAAATCGTGGCAGGCACTCCGCGCCGGAGGGCGCATAGCAATACGTGATATTTTTTTTAATTCGGAACGAACCGGCCCGAAAAAAGCGGCCCTCTTCAATATTAATATGCTGGTTAATACACAAAAAGGACGTACCTATATCAGTCAGGAAGTATTTCAACTTTTAATGGAAACAGGATTCAGAAATCCGAGATTAGCCATCTCTTCCGATGATATGTCTTCCGTTATCGTTGCCGAAAAAGAAGGGTAATATTCATTGGAAGATGTTCCTCCGAAAACTAATATGTTGGGAGGAAGAATAAATTTACAGGACGGAACGATCAAAAAACAGGAATTCAACTTTCCGGAATGAAAGTTGTGCTCAATTCATTCCTGTTTCCAATCACACGATGGGAATATCGTATTCTTTACGTCGTTCACGTCGAGCGAACGACGCGGCTTCCGGATCTCCGACGATTTCTTCTTTAACCGGATCCCATTGGATGGGCCGATGTAGACGGGCCGATATTCCACTTAAATGGCAGATATTCATAGCCTGAACATGGGAGAAGACGTCGGAAACACATAATCCACCTTCGCGAACGCATCGAATGAAGTTTAATTTATGATCTTCAAGTGGTTTGTCATTATAGAGTTTTCGATATTCTTCTTCGGAAAATTGTGGGCGATTTTCCTCGTATATTTTTCCTTTAATACGTTCACGATTGACATGAATACGTCCTTTATCTCCTTCAAAAAGGATACCATTATTGTCCAGAGATTTACTGACCATGTGCATTTCCATTCCGTCTTTAAACTTGATAACGATATCAAATTCATAACTGGTATTAAACCGATCATTTTGAACGGGATAACCATTTTTAAAATCGACGGAATGTTTGGAGTTGGTTCCATCGACCAGGACAGGTCCTGTTCCTTTTTCCTGAAGACCGAGAGCCCAGAGAGCGCAATCAATATGATGGGCTCCCCAGTCCGTAAAGGTTCCTCCTCCATATTCATACCAATAGCGGAAGGTTCTATGGCAACGGGAGATTGCAGGAGCGCCCCCTGATTGTTCCGTGGAAGCACGATAGGGAACAAGTGGTACCTGACCATGCCATCGATCCCAATCCAGATTTTTCGGGACTTCGGCCAGCGGAATACTTTGTGTACCTTGGGGACCTCCTCCAACATCACAGGTAATTTTTCGGATGTTACCTAACATTCCCTTTCGGACCATGAGCGTGGCCGTCATAAATTGTGCCCGTTGACTTCTCTGTTGTGTTCCAACCTGGAAGGCGAGTTTATTATAACGAAGACAGGCTTGACGTATTAACTGATTTTCCTCCAGAGTCAGTGTTAAAGGCTTTTGACAGAAGACATGTTTACCTGCCATCAGAGCCTCAATGGCAATTTTAACATGCCAGTGGTCTACGGTTCCGATACTGATGGCATCAATATCGTTGCGATCAAGTATTTTGCGATAGTCTTTATAGGCATCCGGATCAGTTTTCTTTTTATCACGGAACAGACCGATATGGGGATGATTCAGAGCATTGGCCAGACCGTATTCGGAATCGACATCACAGATAGCAACAACATCGCCCATCCAGCTAAACGTGGCGGCGTCTCCTCGTCCACGCCCTCCCATTCCAATACAACCGATTCGAATTCTATCACTCGGTGCCTGTTGTGACGCCGCGCGTATCGTTTGACCAAAAATATAGGGAGTGAAAAGGGTTCCTGCAAGGAGAGTACTTTTTTTAAGAAAATCACGTCGTAAAGTTGATATTTGTACCATTGTTTTTTCCTTTATGGTAATCAAAGGTGATAGAAATCATTCTGTATACATATGAAGTAATAATAACAGAATAGGGATGAAAGATCAAGACAGGGTTGAAAATATGTAGGTCATTGATAAAATGGAATAAAGATTCAACATGAAAACAGGAAGAAGGGTAGGGGAGAAGCTCTATGTGCGGTATTGCAGGTGTTATGTGGTTTTCTTCAGAGAAGCGGATGGAAGCAAATCAGTTTGATTCCATGGTTGATGTTTTGAGCCATCGTGGTCCAGATGATAGAGGAACACTTTATCTTCCCAATGGCTGTTCCGATATTGCGGAACGAGGTCTTGCGCTAGGGCACCGACGTCTATCGATTATAGATCTGTCGGAGCAGGGCCGACAGCCTCTTTGTAATGAAGACCAAACGGTATGGATTACGTTTAATGGGGAAATATACAACTACGAGGAACTCAAGCCGGAGTTAGTTCAAAAGGGACATCAGTTTCGAACGGCTACCGATACAGAGGTTCTTGTTCACCTTTATGAAGAGTATGGTTTGGAATTTGTTCATCGGTTAAATGGTATGTTTGCCATGGCGATATGGGATGTCCGTAAAAAAAATCTTGTTCTTCTTCGTGATCGAATGGGAAAAAAGCCTCTCTATTATCGAGTGGAATCGGACCGAATATTATATGCCAGTGAACTCAAATCCCTTCTTCGTGCTCCCAATATTCTCCGGAAACTCGATCCGATTGCCTTGGATCAGTATTTAACCTGTCAATATGTACCCCATCCACGGACTATTTATCAGGGGATACACAAACTTCCACCAGGTTGTCTTGCCCTCTGGTCGGAACATAATAACAGTTTTCATTCCTTGTCGACTTCCAGTCAATCGTCAGAATATATTGATTTTTCGGAACCGGAAGATGAAATTTCCATGGTAACAGGACAATTTTCTGTTTATCGATATTACCGTCCTGTAAAATCTTCTTCAATAATGTCTTTTGACGAATACATGGAGGAAATTCGGAATAGGGTAGGGCAGGCGGTTAAATATCGAATGCGAAGTGATGTGCCTTTAGGAGCCTTTCTTTCCGGAGGAATCGATTCGTCGATTATCGTAGGTCTAATGCAAAAATACAGTACGCAAAAGGTCAAAACGTTTTCGATTGGTTTTTATCATAAAGAATATGACGAGACTCCCTTTGCTCGAAGTACTGCCAAACGATTGGGTACGGAACATGAAGAACTAATGGTAACCCCGGATGTAAAGGGACTGTTTCCGGACTTGGTACGTCATTACGACGAGCCTTTTGCCGATAGTTCCGCTCTTCCAACCTGGTATCTGGCACAAATGACGCGAAAACATGTCACCGTTGCGTTAAGTGGAGATGGCGGAGATGAACTGTTTGCCGGTTATGATCGATATAAAGCGGTACGATTAGGACAGATGATCGATCGAATTCCTTTACTGTTACGTCGTTTTTTGGCCGGTCCGGTCCGGAGGATGATTCCCGCATCGATTAGTCAGCGTTCTATACTCCGACGTGGAAAACGGTTTCTGGAAGCATTGACCATGGCGCCCTTGGAACGATATTTACAATGGATTGCCATCTTTAATCGTCAGCGTAAAAATGAACTTTATACTTCCGACTATCGAACCTTTTTAAAGGAATTGGCAACTAATGTTATATCGGAAAACGGCAAACAGGGATATGATATCCTTGACTTTTTTGAAAAACATTTGCGATATGCCACCAAACACGATTATGTTACCGCCATTACCATTATGGATCTTTTAACCTATCTTCCGTGTGATTTAATGACCAAAGTTGATATGGCCTCCATGTATCATTCTCTGGAAGTACGAGCCCCCTTTCTTGATCGTGATGTTGTGGAACTAGCAGGACAAATTCCTCTTGAATATAAAATAAAGGGTTCGAAGGGAAAATATATCCTTCGGGAGGCCTTTCGCGAATATCTTCCACCCGACCTGGAAAATCGACCTAAAACAGGGTTTGGAGTCCCTTTAGACCATTGGTTCCGAAATGAACTTAATTCCTTTATGAAGGAAATTCTTTTTGATCCTGCTATAGAACGGGAAGGAATTTTCGATATGAAAACGATAAAACGACTTGTCCATGAACATGAAAAAAAACAATTCGATCATGCGGCACGACTGTGGGCACTAATGATTTTTGAATTCTGGAGACATGACAATGGTTTGTAATTTTTATTTGTTCCGTTTGTAGAAATTATACAGAATAAACATTCCCACTACCTTGCGGAAAATATTACAATAACTATAATAGAAAAGTCATTAGAATATTTTATATTCCAAGGGTGTTTTTTCAGTCAGTTTACGTCGAGAGTGTAATATTATTTATTAATGTATCAATTTTTAAATAACAGATTATACCTAAACCAGATAAACATAGTTATATAATAATGGAATCTACCAAAACAAGGATTACAATTGGAAATTTAATGGGAAAAAATTTTTATGAAAAACTGCGAATTCGTTGTACTTGGTTCTTGGTAATTTTTATAACGGTTTTAATGTCAGTTAGTATGTCTTTTTGGGAGCCACTTCCGATTATTGAGGAGGTTCTTATGTTTTTGGCATGTATATTGGCAAGTATTGGTGCTTTTGGTCGTATTTGGTGTTCCATTTATATTGCTGGACGTAAAGATTCAGAACTTGTTCAGGCAGGGCCCTATGCTCTGTGTCGAAATCCACTTTATTTTTTTAGTATGCTTGGTTCAATTGGTGTTGGACTTGCTACAGAAACAGTTACAATTCCGCTGTTAATTCTGTTAGCTTTTGTTATTTATTATCCGACCGTTATTATTTCTGAAGAAAAAAGACTAGCTCTGCTTTTCGGTGAAGAATATATACAATATAAATTGAGAGTGCCCTCTTTTTTTCCGCGTTTATCCCTGCTAAAAGGCTCTGAACCTGATTCCTATACGATGAATCCTATCGTTTTTCGACGTTCCTTTTTGGATGCGTTATGGTTTATCTGGTTAATCGGAATCCTTGAGTTTCTTTCCGGATGCCATGAAGCAGGTTTATTGCCAAATATTTTAAGACTGTATTGATTGTAGCTTGAGTTTTTCCAAACAGAGATAGATATCTTTTCTAGTGGTTACGAACACTTAAAAAACGGAGTTGACTGGACCGCAGACGTCTCGTCCGTACTGCCGGGAAAACAGGCGTCTCGCCTGTTTTATTTCCCTGAATGAACTCCTAAATGAAAGTGTTGTCTACTACTGGTAATATAGGTGTAGCATTTAATATAGGGGTAACATTCGTCCCGGTAGTCTGGCTATAATACCCGTAATGAATTATTGATAAAATAAAATAATCTAAAGAATTGCTTTTATCTCCAAAAAGATTGAATCGGATAATTTAAAAGTTCTTCTTCCCTGTTCGGGTAAAGAAGAACTTGACAATTATTTCTAACATACGAACCATCATGATAAAGAATTATGTCCAATATCATCATGATTGACCGATGTTCAAAAGTCAAGCCATGGAAGTAGGTGAAGTTGGAATCTTGATCTCCGGGAAATATAATTGACGTTGAATGGTTACGTTTTTTGGTAACCATTCACGAACGATTTTGGAACCACGGATATCACGGATAAACACAGATAGTCTGCCGTAAAATACAATATATTACAATAACAAACTAAACATTTTTATCTGTTATAATAAATAATTTTATTATAAAAAAGTTTGTTTGCCAAAAAAACATCCGTGAAAATCAGTGTTATCCTTGGTTTCACTTTATATTCGTGAATGGTTACGTTTTTTGGTTAAGGTAAAGATCTTGCAGGATCAATCTTTTATGAATGGCGAATGAAATCCACCATTTAGACGTAAATAATTTCGGTAATCTTTATTACGTGCTTCAAAACGATCTCGCACAAATGTGGTTCCACCTTTCAGTCTGTCATTATATGTTTTTATACGACACTTGTATTTCGTTTTTAATTTTTGCGACTGATTTCGATTCCCCAAGTTTCCAAGGGTGGAAATTCAATGATGTCGGATAAAATGGATGCAGGCAGTTCACTTCGTTTTCCTTCCGAGTCAACTTTTCTAACCTGTATATTAGACTCTTGGAAACCGAGTTCAACAAGTGAAATTTTAATTCGGCTTTTAACCGTTTTATCGGTCATATTGGTAAAAATTAATAAAGTGGAGAGCGTTTTTGTTTTTCCCTGTTGTGTCATTGCATAATCGAGAATACGCCATGTTCCAGTCCGAATGACGTCGGTTGTAATTAACGTTGGCTGACCGGACCATTGCCAATCTTCTGTTATCGAAGGGATCGGGTCTAACATTTTTACAGGACGTGCCATTTCACCTTTATAGAAATAGGGGGCATTATGATATCGAAATCGGACCAGAGGTTTTATATAGACCATTTTTTGAGGATCTTTAATTATAGACCAATCCCACCATCCGAGTTGTTCGCCGTAGACAAGAGATTCTGCGGCTTTCATACGCCAAGCCATGGTATTACCGGCATAGGAACGTCCGAACAACTGGATTGTTCCTCCATAAACGGCAGAAAAGGCAGGAACTGAATTGGGAAATTGCCAATGCCAGGTCAAGTATCCATCGAAGATATGAATGTATGGCTCTTGATTACATTCAGTAGTCAATATTCGGTTTTTGAGAAGATCTGGATTGTTTACAAAGAGTTGTTTTTCCTCCGCACATAAAGGATAATCATCGACTTCCTGTTTCATATCGGTCCGAATTCGTTTTAGCATCGTCCAATAGCCGGGACACCACCAGTTTCCTCCGCCTAGAGGATGACCATGATTTGGATCCATACAAAAAGTTGTTGCTGATGCGGCCACCTGATCAATATAGACGCCATCGACACCTTCTTCGTTCATAATGCGAAGAACGTTTTCATGAACTTTATTTTGCCAAACCGGAGTTGTGGGACACATGGCTCCCAATTGTACCTTCGAACCGTCTTTTTCTTTACTGCTGTAACTCTCAAGACAGGGGGAACCGTCTTCTTTTTTCGAGACCCCCTTTAGCGCGACCGATGTAAACTGATAATCATCCATTTCCTTGTCCCGGGAATCCCATAGTCGTCCGTTGATATAGGGCATAACATGAAAATCTCCCTCCTTCTGAATTTCCAGAACAGCCTCTTTAAAGCCTTTTCGAGCAGGTAGAAAATGGGGGTAATCATTATCGAAGGGAATCTGATGCCAGTTATACCAATGCAGTCCCCCCGGAACACCGAATGCCTGTTTGAATTCCTTTATTTGAGCAGGTACTTTATCTGGTTCCGGACCACCACCCAAACACCAGACAGGAAGACTTTTCATCCACCTTGGCGTATCCATTCGCCCTTCTGAACCAAGTTGTGGATACCATTTCGCGTTTTTCCTGACCCAATCCCGATAGATCAAGGCTCCATCGTACCAGTCCCCTTCAATTCCTTCCAAATGGGTTACACTTGGAATCTTCCAGGAATTGGCCGGAAGTGTTTTATTTTGAGCGACATAATCTCCTGACATTTCCAATCCGGTTCCTTGTCGATTCGTTTGAAAAACAAGATACTTTTGTGTTGCCTGATCGTCATGGATACCATAATAGAGTCCGTTACCGGTATTATCCCAAATAGCCATCCAGGCCATTGTTGCCCCGAAGCCTGTCGGATAGTTTTGACGATGGCTCGTTCTGGTCTCAACAGGGTAGGGGATGACAATACCGGGTCCGGTGGGGTAAAAACCCTTCATACCGTCTTCCATAGTACGGAAAACGAGTGAAGGATAACTGAAATTCATTACGGAATAAATACGGGAATTAAAGTGATATTCCATTTCGAAATCAACACCTTTTTTGTTTGGATCGCATTGAATTGATAATCGAACTTGAAAATCGGTCAACTGCGGAGTTGGAAGATACCCTTGAAAAACAAACTCCACCATATTATTTTTGACAGAAACATCAAGTTTCCTCCAATCATTATCCGAGACGAGTTTTTCTATTTCATCGACCTGTATTTTTTCATTTGGTTTAACAGTCAGGTTTTTGACATTAAAGGTAAATAATGATGAATGTTCTTTTGCGAGAAGGGACGAATTTGTTCGTTTATCGATCAAACTTAATAAAGACAGACCATATCTGTCGTTGGATTGACGATTAAGACCGAAGAGGAGACCAAGTTCCTTGCTCTCCATTGCCAGAAAACGTCCTGTCTGCCTGCCGGAAACAAGAGTTGGTATCCTATGAAACTCATCCTGGGTTAGATCCGGATTGTCTAACAGAACCGCAATGGCAGCAGCTTTCTTCCAATTATCGCATTTCTCTTCATATTCCGGCAGGATAAGACGCATGAACACTGGTTGGAGGAAATCGGTGATCTCTGCCATTTTATCCATTTTCTCTTGCGGACTTCCTTCCAGAGTTCCGATCCAGAGCCAGCCACGATTGGAGTTTTCTTTAGAATCCCAGGTTGTCCAAGCGAAGCCGGAATCAATTATGGCATAGGTTCCTCGTCCTTCTTTAGAATCATAGATAGCAGGATGTTTTCCGGCGAGAAGAATCGTATTCGAACCATCGGTAAAGCCTGCGATTTTACTAAAAGTATTACTTTTATCGTCATAACGAAACTCGTTTATTTTCGCGGGATCCTGACCCAGCCAGGTCTGAAATCCTTCTATCGGCCGGAATTCCATAAAATGAAGTTCGGCCCATGGAAACTGCTTGCAATCCGACTGACTATAATCGGCAGATACATGAACAAGGGAACTCTCCTTAAAAAAATACCATTGATAAACTGCCTTCGGATTTGACTCGGGAACGGTATTGTCCGAATGGGAAAATCGGGCCGATTGACGAATAACCGTACAAAGAGGTCCATCGGAAAGAATTTCCAATTGCGGATCTTTATCACAGCGAATATCCCAGCCGGACACATCTTTATGATAAACACGGTCCCAGAAATAAAATTTATCGAATACCTTTTTCGTCTTTTTATATTCAATACGTGAAGGAAAACCTCCTTCTTTTATGGTTGTCATATCAATAATAGCATCGGAACCGACGAATCGAAACTCCTTGACCTTTTTTATCTGGTTGATCCTTGAAGTCTGTCGATTCCGGTCAATGACAGGTTTCAAGTCAAGAAGAAGAGGTTTATGACGACTTAACGCGACCTGTTCCGGAGAAAATTTCAAGACAAAAACCCCTTTAAACATAGACGTTTTCGGTATAAACTGCGATTTGATTTTCTGACCTTGACAGGATAAAACATAATCGGTAATGTCCTTTTCTGGAATATTGACCAGTTTGGTAAATACCATGGACAGATCGAGTTCCTTAATCGCGATTCCCGAGTCGGGAAGATTTCTTGTTTTTAATTTCATTTCCGGTATTTTTACTTCTTCTTTCCCATATAAAATGGGAGCAAGAAGAATCAAAAACAAAAAGATTGGAAGGGATTTCCAGGCAGGAAGGTTTTTTTTCATGATAACAACCTTTATAAAATGGATAAACGGACTATTTTCAATACACTGGGACATTAGATACTATACGGAAAAATAATCTACATTACAATAGATGTGTCAATAAAAAATACCGATGTTTTTTAATGTTTTTTACAGATTAAAGGAGGACGTTATAAAATGAAATATTTATGTTTTTTTTTGTTGTTAATGATGTGTGATTTTTTAGCCGGTCAGGAAACATTACGTGTATCCTGTTATAATGTTGAATTTAGTCGGAGTGCCACTCCACAACAGATCGGAGAAATGTACAAGTCCTATCGTTTGGACGTAATCGGGTTTAACGAAGTTCCCGAGGGCAATTGGACCGCACAAGTCGGAGCTGTATTGGATATGCCCTATTGCTGGGTCGGTAAAATATCATCCGCCAATCATAAAGACAAATATAAATCCATTTTGAGTCGATATCCCCTTTCGGACTGTCGTGAAGTGGTACTTAATGTTCCCACAGGTTGGAACCCTGCATCTGCTGTTCATGCCAACTTAAAAATTGGCGAAAAAACCGTTTCTTTTTATTCCATCCATCTCTGTAATAATAAATCACGAGATAACGATCATGCCCGGCTTCTAACCGAAGATATATTGAAAAACGATACTGCTTCCTGGATCGTTGTCGGAGGAGATTTCAATTGTTTTCGGACTGAATCTGGAATGAAAAGATTTCTCAATGCCGGGTTTAAAAATTGTTGGAATGAATTAAAAATCAATGTAGAAAAACTCTTTACATGGAATGTACAGACTTCGAATCAACATGATGGTGTTATCGATCATATTATATTTAAAGGGAAAGGGCGTTTTTTGGACGGTGAAATCATTGAGATGGAAAAACCTCTTTCTGATCATAAACCGATTCGCTGTACCTTGGAACTTTTGTCGGAGGAATTACCCGATTGGGCTCAATCACGAATTGAAGAAACGTATGAACGTTTTCAAAAATGGAAGGGAAATGATAAAATAATTCTTTTTCCAGTTATTACGGATGTTCACAGTCAAAACCCTGAAATTAGTATTCCGTTCAATTGGAGCGATTCCAAAATGCACCTTCTCTTTCTACTCAATGCAGCAAAACGGTTTAAAGCCGATTTTATTGCCGATCTTGGAGATATTGGTCTGGATGGTCCTTCCACTCTGGAAAAAAATAGTGCCGAAAAGAGAATCGAATCACAGTTAAAACTCTATGCAGGGAGTCCTGTTGCCGTCCTGTTTGCGATGGGAAATCACGATCACAACGGAAAAGGATATCATATTAGCAGTAAAATGTACGGCAAAACTTTCAATGGCAGGACGAAAGCTGCCGGGAATGTCATCGAAACTGGACCTGATTCCGATTACGGCTGGTATGATCTTCCCGATAAAAAATGTCGAGTAATTTTTCTCAATACAAGTGACGAAGGATATTATGGTTTTTCAAAACAGCAACTTCAATTTGTTGCCAACGCGTTACGTGTTCCGGAAGGATATTCCGTAATTGTTTTGGAACATTTTTGTATTCTTAAAGAAATTGGAATGTGGAAATCGAGTCCGGATATTGAGGCGAAGCGTGGAAATATCTGTATGAATATTTTCGAGGATTTTGTCGCGGGAGCCAAAGGTTCAGAAGACGATATTGCCTGGGATTTTACGGCCAATCGTAATACATCCCTGATTGCTGTTTTTAACGGAGACAGTCATTACGACAACCAGAAGATCGTTAAAGGTGTTAATTACATCGTTTTACAGGGATATGGTGGTGTCGCTCAAAATGATCTGACTGAAGGAGCTGTCAACCGTCCATTCAGTCGTGGAGAGGAAATGTTGATAGATGTGATCGCAATTAAACCAACGAAAAAGTGTTTTCGTGTTTTCCGAATTGGAATCGGTGGTTCCAAGGCAGATCGCGAGTTTCTTTATTGATATTCCTGATGGTATTTTATGCTATTTGTCTAACAGAACCAAGACATGGATGTCTCGTCGCAACTTCTTTCAGACAGGCGTTCCGCCTGCCTAAAAGACATAATCTCTCTTAAAACTCAATATTTTAAAACATATATTTTGACAGCAACTTTTAACATGTTCATGTCCTATGAACGGGAAACAGATTTAGATATTTCTATTTCCAACGGTGTTCGCTTGTGGATTTTGTTCTAATGGAACTGTATCGCCTAACCTATATTCGATCCATTATACAGGTCTCAATGCATTTCCGCCGCAACCTTTTTGATAGCGGGTCGATAATAATGAAAATGAACGTTGGGATGGTCCGCTAGAAGTGACATTGGAACGGCAGAATCAGAGATTTTTTTGGCAATCATCCAGGCGGACAGTCGCATTCCAAACGGATTATCATGTGTACCTGCCTGCCAGATACTGACGCGGTCCGATTTCCACGTTTCCACAGGACCAACAGTTGCCGCATACTGCGGGACATTCGCGACATAACCGCCTCCACTGGTTCGTGCATTCTGTAAAATTGTTATCGGATGTAACTCTGTTACTCGTGCGGAAAGTTGACAATATTCTTCCGGAGTTGGCGGTGCATCCTTGTATTTTCCTTTACGACGTAATGGATCGTTAAAAGCCCAATGTTTGGTATCACCTTGGCCTCCCTGCATCGTGGCACATCGGATTTGATCGTAGGTTTTTGTATATTCGGCCAAACTGCCGGATGGAAAATGGATATTCTCCTTTGGCATTCGATATTTGGGTAAAATTCGATTAAAACAGAGATCGAAATCGGCCTTCGCAAACGAAAGAGGATGATCCATTCCAACCGGAATTTTATTCTCAACCCATTCGTCCATTCCCCAGAAATGTGCGTTATGAAGATCTAATTCCAGTGCATTGACAAGTTGTGCTACTAATGGCAATTGTTCGGTCGGACCAATCGGACCACACAAGCCAACTGGATTGTCCGGTGTTGCCTGGCGCCAGGCTTCAATATATTCCAAGGCTTCCGCTAGATAGAATTCTTCGATTGTATCATGATAATGAACTGTAAAGCCTGGTCGAGACAGCTTAAATAGTGTTTTTTCCGTTAGTTTGGCTGCATCCGCCAGTATTTCCGGATCTAAGGTCGTATAATCCCACCAGTCTGGAGCAACTTTACTCAAGGGGCGTGTCATGTTTTCTTCCTTTTCTAAATTCTGTTATCGTTATATTTGATACACGGATCTTTCCGTTTATCCAAATCGTAAAAAATGAATAATTTATCCATTTTGTCAAATATCCTATATCGGGAATATTCTATTGTCCTAATTGTAAAAAGTCGAAGTTAAAGATTCAAGAGCGAAATAAAAAATTTTTTAATTTTTATTGAAATTTGTCAGGGTTGGGGATGAATTCCTCTTTCAATAGAGGGATAATGATGGTAAAATTGGATTTAATAGATATTTCGATAAAATCTGATAATTCATTTATTTGAAAAAAAGTGTTTTTAATGAAAATTTGATTATACGGTTTTAACTGTATTATTGTATTATGCCGATTCTATAGTTTAAAACGATTGCAAGTGTTATTATGAATAACATTTAAAGAACAGTCTTCGCGGTTGTATTGATAATCACGAGGGGTTGATTGTATTGATAAAATATTATGGAGAAGATAAAAAAATGGAATCAAAGAAACCGGTTGTATTTGCGATAGCTTGTCATCCAGACGATATTGAGTTTCGCATGGCAGGAACTCTTTTATTATTAAAGGATCGTGGTTGCGATATTCATTATATGACAATAGCAAATGGTGCCTGGGGAACGGCAGAAATGCGCCGTGAAGATATTATACGGATTCGCCGTGAAGAAGCCATTGCAAGTACAAAAATGATGGGGGCAACTTTTCACGAGGCCTTGGTCGATGATCTCGATGTTAATTATTCAGATAAACCAACTTTATTAAAATTAATTGCCGTTATCCGTCAAGTCGATCCGGACATAATTTTTGTGCCTTCTCCTGTCGATTATATGGAAGATCATCAGAATGCAGGACGTTTGGCGGTGACAGCCGCTTTTTGTCGAGCCATGGTCAATGCACCAGCCGATCCACCAACGCCCATCTGTACAAAGGATGTTGTTCTTTATCATTGCCAGCCGGTAATGAATCGAACTCCAATGCGTAAAATTGTTCGTGCGGAACGCTATGTCGATATTGAATCCGTTCTGGAGCGAAAACGCGCCTGCCTTGGTTGTCATAAAAGTCAAAAAGAATGGCTGGACCTGTCTCAAGGATTTGACTCCTATCTTGATAGTATGAACGCTGATTGTGTCATTACCGGAAAACTTTCAGGAAAATACAAATACGCCGAAGGCTGGCGTCTTCATCAGCATATCGGATTTTCGGCGGAAGAAATCGATCCACTAGCCGATTTAATTGACGATGTTTCCTGGGTTGATCCAGCCTATAAAGAATGGCTGGAACAATAATTATCAAGGTTGACAGTTTTAAAGGAAATGAATATCGAGATTCAAGGTATAAACGCCTTCATCTCGATAAAAGAGAAAGGGAACAAGGGAGGCGAAAAATCGAGTTAGGGGGCCCTACCCAACGTCCGATAATGTTTATTATGTTCGGTTTGTTGTTCTGGAACCTTATTGACCCCTATCGCGGATGATACTTTAACGTTATATTGTTTACAGCGCTATTATATTGTACGGCGTTGTGAATTCCATGGCGAAGCAATGATACTAAATCACATCTGCCTGGAGATTTCAATATTGCCTCATCTTTCGCTTGTCGAAAATTCGCTTTTCTTTTCTTTTTTGTTTTCCCTGTCCTCGTGCCAAAACGACGACATAGATATCGCTTGCTCCTGCTGCTAAAAGTATCTTGCTTATTTCGTTGCAAGTGGATCCTGTTGTCAGGATATCATCGACCAGTATAATCGTTTTACCTTTGATATCATATTGGGGTTTTCGAGAAAACCATCTTCGTGGAGAACGAACTCGAAACACATTTTTAACGTTAGTATAGCGTTTACGTGCGGACACAATAACTTGTGGCCGAACCATTCGATATCTCTGAACGAGTCGATTGGCTACTGGAACATTAAGATATTTTCCCAATACATTCGCTATAATGTCGGGCGAGTTTACTCCCCGATAGAAACGACGAATAAAGAACATGGGGGCCGGTACGATATAATCTGCATTTAGTTCCTTCAATTCCTGACCATGATATAATAAAAGCAATTTGGTCCAATGAACGGCAAAACGTCCGGTTTTGTCTGTTTTAATTCGTCGAAGTGCATCACGAAACGATTCCTGATATTCACCGATAGCAATTATACGTTTAAATTTCCATCGTCTGGTATGGCAAGAGGGACAATCAAGTGCTTTTAATCCTATGGTGAATTTTGTTCCACCACAACGTGGGCATTGTTTGTTCAATGAAATTATCGATGCTCGACATTTGTGGCAGAATAATATACTTCTATGAATTCTGCCTGTCCTTTTATTCATTCGATTCTCGAAGACTTGATTACAATAGATACAATAGGGAGGATAAACAATCTCCAAAAGCGATGAAAAAA
The DNA here is from genome assembly GCA_964442735.1 of uncultured Planctomycetaceae bacterium. Taxonomy (GTDB): domain Bacteria; phylum Planctomycetota; class Planctomycetia; order Pirellulales; family Thermoguttaceae; genus JAUNBG01. Next base: position 18,860 of record CAYUAP010000029.1, read on the forward strand.
AATGTATCAGGAACGTCTTTATACGTTTGAAGAATGTTTTTTTATCTTTTATCATGTTCTTCCTTGTATCCCTTTTGAGAGGAACTGCTTGAAAAAGTTCCTCTCAAAAAATACCGTGTGGAACAGCCGTTTCTTCCTCTGTTTTATATTTTATTTTGTGTTTAACATATTTCGCAACAATCGTTCCGCAGTGGGATCCGTTCCCAGATTATTCTGAATTCTGAATGTATTCAAAACAATCTTTCCTTTTCCATGCCGGTAGATGGCAAGATTTAAACAGGAACTGTAATTAAACGAAGTATTAAACGCTCCGGAAACAGCTTCACCTGGAATTGGAAGATTACAGTATCCAACATCTGGAAGTATTTCACGATAATAGAGATGGTCCATAACCGTTCCAGTTGGCAGTCCGTTAAAATAGGGATGATATTTATTCCAGTCGTCCTTATGATAGAGCCAGGTTCCAATATTTTTGACATCGCCCTTTTGTTGTTCTTCAAATGGAAGAAATGCGGTTGTCTTTTTGCCGTCTGAAAAAACATTTGGTGACAGAAAGATAACCGTTGCTCCTTTTCGAACGAGATCGTAAATTGCCTGAAACGCAGATGTATTTTTATTCTGAACGTTTTGACCGACGATTAGAATCTGCTTCGACCAATCGGTCGAGTCGGTGAATTTAGCATCTTCGAAACGAATCATCTTAATACCGACTTTATTCAAACGTTCTATTAAATCGGAGTCGTTTCCACAAACGATACAAGGCGTATTACAAACCGGCATATCTTTTCGATCTGCTATGAAAAAACGTTCAACACCTGTTGCTGGTCCTTTTTGCAGAAGAATAGCTCGAAAAGTATATTCTCCGGAAGGACCGTTTGCGATAAATTCCTCGGAAAAAACGGGTAGGGAAAATGGATTTTCTTTTCCTTTCGGTGGATTGGGAACCGTTAATTTCGTTGTTTTATCGAAAATTCTCGTATTATTGGGACCTGTAACAATATAGCGGACTGGCCAAGTACCTGGTGGTAAAATGTCTTCGTTGACTAAAACGGCTTCTAATTTGATTTTATCACCACGATAAAGTTGAACCGGTTCCACAAAAAGTGAAAAACGGAGGGGGGCAAAAAGTTCGGCCATTATATCAGTTGTACCGGATTTGAGTTCTCTAAAAGTTGTTGTCAATCCTTCGCCCGAATGACCTTGATCGTGTGTTCCGGTTACCGAATGTGCGATGATATGCGAATTGGCTCGAATGGCATTGATTCCATAACGGCGTTGTTCCGCCATCCAGGCGAGAACATCGTCGAAATAGGCTTCTGGAGAAGAAAAAGCCTCTTCCAGTTTCCAATTTTTCCAGTCGACCATAAATTTATCGAGTTTATCACGATAGTAAATGGCGTCCATTGAGGAGGTTGCGTTATACAATTCATAGAATCGGGTCAGACGAACCAGATTGACTCCACTTCCTACTCCATATTCCGATAGAAAAACAGGCAAATCGGCAACGGCATGATCCCGTAATTTTCGAATAATCGGGGCACGATGTGGTGTCTGCTGATACGGATGTGTATCGGCCAAAAGATTTTGCCAGACCATGGAACCGGGATTCGCAAGACGACCAATCGGTTCGAATGATAATTTCTCTTGACCAAGTGGATAGAGTGTCCATTGTGTCAAGTCCGGTTTTGGTCCCTGTGGAATGAAACCATAACTCCAAACACCATTAGGATTTGCGGTGGCCGAATATTCTTGTGCCACATCGTAAACCTTGCCTTGTGTGTCGGTTATTTTTAGATCGACTCCCGTTGTATCACCGGTTCCCTGGCCGTCTCCGATTCCTACGACAACATCAAGTTTGTCATTGGCATTAAATTTCAGACTTTTGGAAAAGGTAACTTCATTCTTCTGATCGTGGAGATTCAGAAAGCTCTCAAAGAGTATCTCCTTCCTGTTTTTGTAGATATGCAGATCGACAGTCGCTTTACCATGTTCAACACAGTCGAAGAAACGAACGTTCAATTGATAGAGATCTTGTTTCGGGGCGGTCCAACAGACTCCGGAATATTCGAAGGTCATGTCGCCCGGATGCAACATGAAACTTTTGGCCTTCCAACGTGTTCCGTCGTGAAAAAAGTCATGATCTAATGGATTATATACTGCCGAAGGTGTGATTGTCCTTGGTGTTCGCCAGCAGGAGTAATCTGCCTTCCCAAATGAATTGGCCGAAAATGGATCAAAACTGCCACTGTTATAAAAGACGATACGGCCTGGTCCGAGTTCCTGGGCCGTTCGGAGAAAATTAAACGCATCAATTAAAGTAGGAACATAGCTTGTTTCGTTGAGGAGTCCCCAACAGACAACACTGGGATGATTACGATCTCGAAGAATCATACCGGATGTTGCGTCTTGAAATCGCTTTGTCCGCTGCGGTGATTCTCCCAAACACCAGCCTGCATAACATTCATCATAAACGAGAAGACCAATGGAGTCACACAGATCAATCTGATCGGTACGCGGCATGCCGGAAATGTAACGTATCATATTAAAGCCCATTGTTTTACAGTTAATAATATCTTTTAAAAACAGATCCGGCTGGAATGGCATACGATAGGTAATTGGACCATCTGAACCACTATGGGAACATTTAATATAGATACGTCGCCCATTCAATCGAAACGCACCGTTTTCAAATCGGAAATCGCGAAAACCGCAACGGGTCGTTTTGACATCCCCTTCCCCGTCTGGTAATGCTGGTTTCGAATTTTTCCAACATACAGACGCGTAATAGAGATTAGGAGCATTGATATCCCATAATTTGAAGTCGGGGACACGTATTTCTGTCGTTACGGAATTTGGACCGACAACGAGTTTGACATCAGGAGATGAACTCCGTGCGAGAATTTCTCCACCAAGATCTGAAGTTACTGAAAATTCAAGTTGACCATGAATTTCCTGTTTATCATTATTTTGAATTTTAAGACGTGCTGTTATAGTTCCTGTTTTCGGATCAGGAATAACATGAAGATCATCAATATAGATACATGGTGTAATTAGAAGATCAACATGATCCATTATACCGCCGCAATTGGCTCCACAACCTGCTGTGATTTGATTCGTTCCATTTCGTTTTGGAATTGTTCCGGTCGAAAATTGTTCGATAGATTCGTCTCGTGGATCGATAACACGAACTACGAGTCGATTTTCCTTGCCGGTTGGGGCCAAGGCTTCTGTAACATCGAATTTAAAATAATCTTCACCTCCTTCATGACTACCAATATAACGATTATTAATCCAGACTTCCGTGAAATAATAGGACTGCATGAAACGAAGAATAAAACGACCGTTCTGATGTCCGTTTTTCGGTGTTATAAAGGAACGACTATACCAAACGACTCCATGGTAATCCGAATGTACCTGTTGAATAATCCCCGGTACTGGAATATCTTTGGCCCCGGCCAGTTCCTGACTCCACCATTTGTTCTGACGTCCTTTATTATTGGGATCAATGGTAATTTTCCATATTCCATCAAGCGATTGAGATTCGGTTGCTCCCCTTCCCTGCTTTGGCAACAAGAAATAACCTGTTAAAAAAAATATTAGCATTATTGCCGGTAATAAATACCTAAAATTTCGGTTCATTCAATATCCCTGTTCCTTTTGTTTATTGTTGTAAATGTTATTTGAAATCATGGTTTATATGATTTTTGCCTATTATAAATAAATATTTACACCGGATCAATAGGATAACTATAAAAATCAATACAATGATTATTTTTAATGTAGATAATGGTATTCTTGTTATTCGTTATAAACAGAACGCATTTTTTCATTTTAATCGAGATATTTTTATCCCAGTCTTAAAAATTTTTCTTTTTTTTGGAATTCAATGAAAAATAATCTTTCTTTTTATTGAATTTGTTGGTAATATAGATATACAATAATCTTTCTTAATCTAATCTGTATTTAAAGGGGGTATGATTATGACTCGCATTGTTAATTGGGTTGTTTTGTTGTTATTACTTGTTTTGGTCGGTTGTTCCGGTGAAGGTCCGGATAGTGAAGTTACCAATGATGCTGTTTCGGGGTCTGTGGAATCTGTTATTACAGACGAACAGGTGCAAGCGATAGGAAAAGAGATAGAAGCGGGATTTAAGAACAATCCTGTAGAAACGTATTTAAAATTCTTTGATTTGAAAAAAGTATTGGATGACATAAAAAATAGTCCACAGCTAAAGAATATATCCGGGAAAGATATGGCGGACATTGAAGAAACACTTAAGAGTCAGAAATATCTTGATAATATAAAACAAGCATGTTCCCAGGCTATAAGTAATTCAAATCTGACTTTTGTTTGTGTCAAACGTGACGGGCAATATATCAATGCCGTTATGCGATTAGAACCTTTATCAGGAGGTGTCAATTATTGGCTGGTACGTTGTGTCGAAAAAAATGGAGTCACTGTTGCGGATGATCTATATCTTCCTGTGACAGGAGGTACTCTTAATAATATTATGGCTACAAGTATAATCAATATACTACAAAATATGCCCGGATTTTTTGAACGTCTCTTGGGAAATAAAGGTAACATGGATAAAATGATTGAATTGAATCGAGATATGAATAAAGCTTATTTGTCGAATCAAACTAATCGTACTATCACACTTTACGAGGCGGCAAATGGTGTTCAGTATAAATGTTTTAGTCTGGATTTTTTGTATATTCTCGCCCTTCAAAAAAAATTGTCTTCCCCTAATATAAAAGATGAAGAACTTTATCTTGTAGTAGATAAAATAGAAAAGACCATTAGTGCCATAAAAAGTTATTCTCCGGAATATATTGGCGGTGACCTACTAATGATAGATGTATATACGATAAAAGGAGATGCCGAAAAGGTAACCAGTTCTATCAACGTGCTTCGTAATATAGTTGGAGACGATTCCTATTTGGATTTTCTTGAAGGAATGGCCTATAAGAATCAGGATCCGGATAAATCGATACAATGTTTTAAGACGGCGGGGAAAAAAGGACTTCGTTCCAAACTTTACCTTCAAGCCTATTATTTAACCATGGAGGAAATGCCTAATTCTTCCAAAAAAGCAATGCAAAAAATAATGGATACCGGAATAGAACTTTATGGTCCGGATTTTAAGAAATTTTAAGGGGATAACTTTCATTGAGGGTAATAGAAGAACCTCTGAATGGAGGGAAGGAACGGGAATTTTAACTAAAAATTTAGCGGTGATTTTAATAATTTTCCTCGTTATATGCAGATAATAGTCACAATATTAAGTATCATGAATGGAGTATCCACGATTTAGCATCGAAAAAATCGAGGGTTTTCATTGGATTTCTTCCTGTAATATATTTTGCGGATGTTTACTGGTAAACTGTACGCCGGGTCGGAATGATATTGTATTTCCGGGGAGCGAACATATCGCCCAAATCCTTCAGAACAGTCCTATCGACTGTTTTGAAAAGTATGAATTTAAAACGACCATGAGTATATTATTTTTTTCGTTACTTGATGTTTCAATATACTTTCTGTATAATTAATTTATAGTGGAAGGATTTTCGGGAAATGTTTCCTGGAAAAGATTCGTGAATCGTTACTGTATAACATATTAAGGAAAATTTCATGTCGATTGGTTCTTTCCGTAAACGTTTACTTTTCACCTTCATTTTTTTGTGTGGAGGACTTTCCTTTATAGGAGATCTTGAGTCAAGTCGTTTACTTTTGGCACTGGATTCTGGTAACGCTGTGAAGGAAAAGGAGTTGGTAACGACCTCCGGTCAAAAGATTCCAGTGTCTCGGGAGGTTGATGTTCTCGTTTTGGGGGGAACAACCGCTGCAGTGGCTGCTGCTTCGGAATCTGCCAACCTCGGGGCGAAAACAATGCTTGTAACACGATTTAATTATCTTGGCGACGAGTTAACCGCCACATTACGAATGGAACAACTGCATAACGTTGTTCTCAAGGATGTTTCTGATCCATTACTCCAAAAGCTCTGTAATGATCACAATGCGATTTCTCGTTGTGTCAATCCCAATTTGATTACCAGTGATCCTAATCGTCTTCCATTTAGCTATACCATTCTTGAACCTCTTTTGGAAAAGCATTTCGAAAATAAAACACGGAATATTTTGTCAGACGGTAAAGTGAACTCTATTAACGAGACACTTCAAACAAAAGGTCCTATGACGGTCATTATAGATCTTCATGAAAAAAAAGAACTGGCCGGTTTGGTCTTTGTCGGTTTTCTGCGTTCGAAAGTCTGTGTTTTGGAATCGGTGGAGATATTTGGGAGCGATGATGGTACTGTCTGGAAGTCTATTGGTTTTGCACGTCAGACAAGTGGTGTTCGACCTTCTCAAAATAATCCCGATGTTTTTATCTGGAAAGGAACTTCTCCGGTTAGAACACATTATTTAAAAGTTATCGCAAGTCATAACGGATATTCCGATACTGTTTTGGCGGGAGAGATTGCCCTTTATTCTTCGGCGAATTTTCTGGATCGACTACTTGAAAATGATGTCAAACGACCGGATACTTTACCACGTCCTCTCTATATAAAACGTGTCCTTGATGAAACACTGCTCCAATCGAACGTTCCTTTTCTTTACGGTACATATATTATCGGTAAAATTGTCGATCGTATGGGAAATAGACGAGGTGTACTCGTTGGAAATCGGGCTGGTTGTCAGGCGATTCTGGCCAAAAAAGTTTTGGATTTTCGTTTTAATCGAAAACTTCAAACAAAGGATCAAAACGTATCCCAAGTTGAATTTACCGTTATTGGTGGAGAAAAGGTAACATTCGATTCGACTCGTTTTTCCCATCTGTTAAAAATGGAAGTCGAGTCGATTATTCCGCCTTATTATACATCTAAAACACAGCAGTCACAGAAGAAAACGACTTCCAGTTTTACCCCTTGGCCGATTTACCGTTATACATTTACCTTAAAAGATCCGGTGAAGGGGGGACGGGCTTTTGCGGGCGATCTCGTTCTGCTTGCCGAAATCGAATCGGAGATACGCCTGGCTACGTATGACAAGGGGCAACAGTTTACTTCCGATATTATAACGCCGATTATTGATCCGAAAGGTCATAAAGAGGAGTTATCCGTACTTCTGTCGACAGCTCGAGAAAAAGGAAAGTCTGTAGCATTGGAAACGAAACAGTGTCAGATGCCGAATCTTGATGAACTAACGGGGATTCCTTCCGATTCAGTGCCGTTCTCCGGAATGGAGGAATCAAGTTTGGGTGAAATTCGTGTTTTACGTGATGGTCTTCGTTCATATGACCAGACGGAAACATTTCTTAACGTACCGAAAACCAGCTATCCAATAACGGGCCGGTATGACGTTATTATTGTTGGCGGAGGAACGACGGGATGTCCCGCTGCAATTGCCGCCGCACGTTCTGGTGCGAAAACTCTTGTTATCGATCTCAATAGTGAATTGGGAGGGTTGGGAACAGTTGGTTCCGTAACCGGGTACTACTTCGGTAATCAGATCGGTTTTACGAATGAAACGGTTCAAGGAAAAAAAGTGTGGTTGCCTGCTGAAAAATCGCATTGGTGGCTTGAGGAACTAATGAAAGCTGGTGGAAACGTCATGACCGGAGTTTTGGGGGTTGGAACCATAACCGCACTGGAAAAAGTGAACGGTCGAACCCTTGTTAAAGGTGTTCTTGTCGCCTCTGATTTCGGATTACAGGTACTATCCGCATCTGTTGTTATTGATACAACGGGAAGTGGTGATATGGCTCGTGCTTCCGGAGCGGCCATGCAGTTTACGACTGATGGAGAAATAACGGTTCAAGGTGCTGGTCTGTCTCCCCGTGGTTTAGGGAATTTCCGTATGAATAACGATTATCTTTTCGTGGACGATACCGATCCGATCGATTTCACACATGCCTTTGTTTATGGTAAAGTCAAATATTCCGGTGAATTCGATCAGGGCAAGATGCTTGGAACGCGGGAACGACGCCGTATTGTTGCTGATTTCAATGTTTCGCTGCTGGATCTGCTCAATGGTCGGACTTATTCCGATACGATAGTCCAGCCCAAAAGTGATTTCGATTCACATGGTTATACAATAGATCCCTTCCTGGAACTCTATCATCCCATTAAACGGGAACAGTATAAGACGAACGTTCCCTATCGATGTTCACTTCCGAAGGATCTGGATGGACTTCTTGTCGGTGGATTGGCAACCGGGAGTCATCGTGATTCGCTTCCTCTAATTCGAATGCAGGCAGACCTTCAGAATCAGGGCTATGCACTCGGATATATTGCGGCTCTTGCCGTGAAGAACAAGACGACCGATCTGCGTAAAGTCGATATTAAAGTCGCACAGAAACATTTAGTTGAGATTGGCAATCTTTCTGATTCGGTACTTGCCGATAAAGATAATTATCAGCAATATAAAAGTGAACTTGTCGCTGCCGTTAAAGATTATCCGAACGATAGTCGTCGAGCCTGTCTGATTGCCTGGTTTCCGGAAGATTCGATTCCACTCTTAAAACAAGAGTGGCAAAACGCGAAGAATTTCGAAAGTAAAGTACTCTATGCAAAAGCGCTGGCTGTGCTCGGAGACGGAACAGGAGAAACAACTCTATTGGAAATTCTAAAAAATACCAGGGAATGGGATCATGGATGGAATTTCAAAGCCTATCAACAGTTCGGTTCTCCGTCAAGTCCATTGGACAAAACGATTATGATGCTTGGGCGAATTGGTAGTAAAAAGGCGGTCCCCTCTATTGTGTCCATGCTGGATAAATTGAATTATGAAGACGATTTTTCCCATCATCGAGCCTGTTATCTCGCGCTGGAATGGATTGGCGATCATACGGCAGCACCAGCTCTTGCCCGTCATCTTGCTAAACCCAATATGACTGGTTATGTTCATCATAATATTAACGATGCGGTTCGATATGATCAAAGCGACCGAAAAATTCATTTAGCGGAACAGAGTCGCCGCGATTCACTCAAGGAAATCGGAGCGGCACGTGTTCTGTATCATCTGGGGGATGTCGATAATATCGGTAGGAATATACTTGAAGAATACAGTAAAGACCTTCGCGGTCATTTTGCCCGGCATGCGGCGGAAACCTTGAAGCCGTGTTTATTAGGTAAATGACAATGAAGTTCGTGTATCCTGATAAAAACAGCCTCAAACTATCCGTTTTTAAAGTTACCCCCATTTTTAATCGAGTGGAAAACTGTTATTGGATACTTTTCCTTGATAGAGGGGTAAATATCGATAATATACCTGAAGTGTCATACAATTGAGGGCGGTCACGTAAAGTCGGCCGCCAGAGAGACAATGGGAGTTGGCATGAGTCGGGAACCAACTCCCCTTTTCATGGCCTTCCTGGGCTTGACCGGCTATAAGAGGGTCGCGAACAAGCGAATTCCATTTCTCCCAGCGTTCTCCACCAATATGATGAAATAATTGTGTGGCGTAATAAACGTAATAGGGATTACCGAAATCAGGTCCTTCCTTTAATAGGAGATCGGCACCTTCGATTAGTGTTGGCGTTGTTACCTTCCAGTCCAGATATAAACGGCATAGAAGACCTATTGCCGATGTTGCCAGCGTACCGGAGCCGTTACTGGTATAACCGTATCGAGTACCGTTATTATACCCGACGACGTTTTTTAGAAATGCAAGAGCCTTGGTAAAAACACTTCCCTTTACGGAAGATATTCCACTGATCTGCATACTTTTAAGGGCCATTAATTGCCAACCTACAACGGAAGTATCTCCTGCCTGTTGCGGACTATAACGCCATCCACCACCGATAGGATCCTGTGCATAGTGAATATAGCTTAACGCGGCATTTGCGGCTGCACCAATGGCTGGCCATCGACTTCTCTCCTCTGGAGTCATCATACCATATGTTTCGCAGAGAGCCATGGTGCACATTCCGTGTGAATACATCGTTCCACTATCGGTAAAACAGAGTCCGGCATCCGTTCTCCTTCCATTTTCGATTAGATAATTAATACCAAGACGTATATTATCCCGATATTTTCCTTTGAATGGGGTATTACCTGCCGATAATAATGGGAGAAGTCCCATTGCTGTTGCACCATAAAATGCGTTTGAGATCGTTCCGGAATTACTGCATTTACCATGGCAGGATTCTGCGTTATTTAAATTAAAGGTCCAGCTTCCGTTGCGTTGCTGATGCGCAGCAATCCATTGTAACGCACTAGCTACCGATTTTTCACTTCCTTCACTTCCTCCACCGGCTGCCACCATGGCAGACTTGCCCGTAGTTCGTCCAGAAAAAGCCGTATTCCCGGATATCTTCTGAATATCACCTATATTCGAAATTGGAAGTGGATCAAAATTCATATTATCCATAGATGGAGTAACGGCTTCCATTTCAATGGGATTGAACGAAGCAATCTCGGTTACACTCTCTTTTATTGGTTCTGTTGAAAAAGAGGTAATTGGCGCGTTACTAATGACTTCTTCATCCAAATCGCCTGGATCGTCATAAATATCCAATTCTGCCGCTTCTTCACTTTCACCAGGTTGCGATATGATTTCGATTAGATTAGGTACACTTTCACTAACGAGTACAAATAAAAGAACTATCATGAACAAAAGATGTAAAAATAAACTGACAAGCCATGTTCTAAACGCTAAAATATAATCACGCAATGTTTTTCGTTTAAAGATCAAATGAATTGCGGGATCATCATTTAGTTGCTCATTATTATTAAATTTATCCGAAAACTGTTCCATTGGCAAAAGAAGCCTAAAATACAGGTAAAAAGCGTCCTATGGGAATCGAACCCACAACTGAAGCTTGGGAAGCTGCCGTGTTACCACTACACCAAGAACGCTTGAATTATTTAGATTATATACGTTTTTTTCTTTTTATCAATAGCCCCTTCGGATTAAAATGTTTTCGAAGGCCTTTACCGCTTTTATGAATCATAATACTAATGGCACCTAAATTTCCGGGGTACGTATACTTCCAAAATACCTTTTATAATTGAATAATGCAGATACATTGTTCTGTATGTCTTGATGCTCGCCAAAATCAACAGTTTAAAGAACTTCAACAACATTTTATCGTAATGCGGAAAAACTTCCGCCAAGAATTGGATACCCCGAGAATCTGATATTCAAGTTCTTTTTCCGGTTTTATTGTCAGATGGTGATCACTCGTCGTATATTTTGGAGGAACTCTTCAAAACAGGCGTCCTGCCTATTTTGAAAAGAAGGGAATTAAAAGTGGTCTTGAGTGTGACAAACCTCAAGTTAAATGACTATAAAACTGGAGTTGGTTTTGTTAAATCCTCTTTTTATTTAAGAATCGGAAGAATTACTCGCGAGGGATAATCCTCTTCATGGAAAACAACCTGACGAACAATCTGGCGTTCTGTCTCTTCCCGGGAAACACCTCCCGTATTGGAATTGACATCGTATTCCGGATAGTTACTACTTGATATTTCCAATCGGATTCTATGTCCGACTTTAAAACAGTTGGCGGTACTTCCACATTCGATAATATATTCAATTCGACTTTCCGGAACGAGAAATTCAGGATCTTTTGTATTGTTTCGAGCGGAAGCGCGAATAATTCCGTCGCATAAATTCAAGGGGGTTCCATCTGGTGAAACGTCGATCAATTTGGCCGTAAAGTCGGTATCCCAGGCATTGGAAGCGGCCCATAAAATCACCTTAACCTTGCCCGCTATTTTTAGATCCTCCGTCATTGGTTCCGAGGTAAAGACGAGAACATCGTAGCGTTTTTCCACTAGCGATTGATCGACACATCCCTCCGAACTATCTCCAATAAAACTGCCACCAGTTGATGCTACAGGCTCCATTGAATCGAAAATAAAGGAGTCTGGAAGTTCCTCGTCCAAAATATCCATATTCAATTTTCCATTACCACGAACGGAATTGGCACATCCATTTGAGTGGAGATAATAGGGCTGATTTCTGACGTCTTTAGGGGGCCACGTATCGGCAGAACACCATTGATTATTTCCCATCATAAAATATTTGAAGGGAGGCTCTTCCGGCAAGGGATCAGAATTTGGATCCTCTAACAGATGAAGATGAAACTGATTGATTAAATCGTCAAATATTTTTGCCTCGAATTCCGACGCGAAAAGATGACGGCTTCCCATTCCGAGATGGGTCCACGGTCCCATAATACAGCGCGTAAAACGACGAGAAGTGTCACTTCCTCCTTTTGAACGAAGTCCAAGGAAATTCGCTATTGTTCCTTCACAAAAATGGTCGAACCATCCACCCAGGAAGAGGGCCGGTGCTGTTATTCTACCGTATTCCTGGCTTAAATTGGTCGATTGCCAGTATTCGTCTTTATACGGATGATCAAGACAGTCACGCCAATAATCGACTTTCCCCAGTTTTGCGGCCTGATCGATATCTTTGTAGGGTAAATGCCCGACTAATTTCATTTTATCCCAGTCTGGAATTTGATGACCGCCAATTTTAGAAAAATAGCGCATAGTCATGGCCCAAATAGCGGAAAAATACAAATTAAAGGCCCCATTCTCGTAAAGTGCGTTATAAAGGTCATCCGTTACAAAAGAAGGCGTTATGCCTACAAGTTCCGGAATAGAACACGTTGCCGCCAAAAGCGCGTTTTGACCACAATAGGAGGTTCCTTCCATTACAATTCGTTCGTCAAACCAAGGTTGTTCCTTTATCCATTTGATGGTATCTTCCGCATCGTTCTTCTCCGAACGCCACGGATAAAATTCTCCTTCGCTCAATCCCATTCCACGACAAGTCTGAAGAATCGAAATAATCCCATTTTTTAATTCCCGATAGTTGGGATTTTGATTGTCTCTGTTTAATTCAAATGGTGTTCGACATAATAGTACATTATATTTCTCTTTTCCTTTAGGAATATAAATACGAGTATGAAGGGAAATACCGTCACGCATGGGAATCATTCGAATGGCAATATCATATTCATTACATTTATTTGCTTTTCTTGGCATTTGAGCATTATCGTTGAATGTATCCATGACAAAACCTCTTTTGTAGAATATTATAATATAGTTATAGTATGTTTAACGATTATTCAAAATTTAGGCGGTTTTTTATCTCCGCCACATGAAATTCCAATAACATTCGTTATTATACATAAAAAAAAAACGAATAGCAAGGGGTATAAAGTCGAAAACAGATATATTCGAAAATAGAAACCCCCCTTCCCCATTTTTCAATAAAAACAAGTAATAGAATGTCTTTATGGAAGAAAACAGGTAAAGAAACTGTCCAGAATAAAGGTTAATACCAATTTGAAATTGACAGACTTTAAAAAAAGACTATCATATATATTTACCCAAAGTGTAAACAAAATATATTTTGAGACTGCGAATTTCGCTGTGAATTTCACGGAGAAAAACTGGTGATTTTCCATTTATAGACGGTATTGTAATATCGAATTTTAAAATATCGAATTTAAAATTATTGTGTTAAATTATTGTGTTATAATAAACATTACTTGCCAGAAAACCGCCTGTGGAAATCAGTATTATCAAGGGTTTAGATATAATCATTTACAGTTTGAGTATATTACAGATGATATTTGTATACATAGAAACCAACTGGAAATCAGGAAATAGCGAGAAGATTTATGAAACGAGGATTATTCAAACGTTTTTTTTATGTTCGAGAATTTGATTACATTTTTCTAAAAATGATTCTTTTTCTGGGAATATATTTTCTTTTGGGAGGAAATTTTTTTCATGGAACAAATGTTATACTTCAGGCGGAGGAGCCTGGAGTCCGTATTTTTCCGAATCGATTTGATTCGGCGGAACATCCCGACCGTACCCGGCTTCATGTCACCTCTCCTTCCTGGAAGACGTTTGGCGGTACGACACAATTTATTGCGCTCCGTTCATTTCCGTCAAAAGATGGTAAAGGTTATGATTTTGAAAAAATCATAAACCAGTATCAAAACGCCGAACTCGGTCGAATTGTATGGCCTCATGCCGAAACGATTTTTTTTGAAAATCTCGGCGAATTGGCCGATATAATCCAAAAGCATGACCTTTTTCTCTTCGATTTTTGGGGATATGTTCCAGGTAGTGGTCCGCATAAAACTGGCGATTGGACACAATTCCAGGCCGATCCATCACAATTTCGGCTGTTAGAGGAAAAACTCGGAGATCGTTGGCTAGGTATGGACAATGGAGAGCAGGATGGACGTTATATAGGCGGCTATGCCCCGTCGAATATGCCGACTTCAGACGACCGTTTCGGACAATATCTCTTTTTTCAACGTCATTTCGAGCGACTTGGTAACGAGTTGGGGAATCGACTCTCAACACTTGTTTCGCTTAACTTCGGTCATTATTTTCTTAAAGAGGGAATTTACGCGTTGATCGGAGCCGAAACGGCGCAGGCACTTCCCAATAGTCAGGTTTATTACTCCTGGATTCGAGGGGCGGGTAAACAATACGGTGTACTATGGTTCGGTAATGTATCGATCTTCAATCGCTGGGGATGGAAGGTCTATCCGAATGGTGACGGAAAACAGACTGGTCCGACGAAGGGAACAAGTTTGTCATTAATGAAACGACTTCTCTATTCCCATATCCTCTATAATAGTGCTGCGGTGGGATTCGAGAATGGCTGGTTTGTCGGGGATAAACTCGGACCTATTGGGAAAATTCAACAATCGGCGAAACGCTGGCTGGACGAAAATGGTGATCCCGGAACAATGGTAACTCCGGTCGCGTTTTTATGTGATTTTTATTCCGGCTGGTCGTTCCCGCGTCATCTTTATACGCATAATACCTATCGTGTATGGGGCAATATCCCCTATGACACCGGAGATTATCTGACAAATAATTTATTTGAGCTTGTCTATCCACGTTATCAGGATTCTTCCTATTTTCACGATGAGACGGGCTTTTTGTCGGCGACTCCTTTTTCGGACGCAACAGACGTACTCCTGACCGATGCACCATCGTGGCTTCTCGATCGATATGCACTGATGATTGTTGCCGATAAATTAATCCCCTCGGAAGAACTGCACGATAAATTGGCCCGTTATGTCGAACAGGGAGGAAGATTGGTTATAACGGCTGAAAATCTGGCTGTTTTTAGCAGTGGACTCTTCGGAGCCCGTATTACGGGACTGAAAAAAGAATTTCCACCTCAAACTGTTATTACATTCAATGACAAGGGAAACAGTTTAAAATTGGTTGAAGAACGTCCGTTTGAACTGTTGCCATTAAAGTTACCTGAAAATGCGAAAATTGTTGCACGGTGTGGTGATATGGTTGCGGCAGCAGAGATCCCCTTCGGTAATGGAACACTGATTGTTCTTGCTTCGCCATTTGGTGTTTCGTCGAAACGAGCCTTTACAGGTCCTACTGCAAATAAAGTGGACGAAATATTGGCTAATCCCTATCCACTTTTGAATCATACGAAAACAATTGTCGAATCAGAATTACGCCGAACGGTTTTATTCCAAGTCGGCGAAGGATTAGGATCGATAGTTTGCCGTAAAGGGAAAGGACTTTATACTGTTGCTGTCTTTAATAATACACTGGAAGCCAAGCCATTTACGATTGACTCGAAGATCGGAAAAATAGAATCAATACGGGAACTTGCGACAGACGTTTCCTTGAAGTCAGAGGCTGGTTTTCTACCGGAGGGATTTGAAAATGCGCAACTGGGCAGTGATTCGGACCATCGGATCATGGGATCTTCCATTCGGATATTCGAGGTCAAACTGGCCGAAGATAAAACCCAACTTCTGGAACCAGAACCAATGCCGAGAGTTCCGAAATCGCGGTCATTATATCTGCGTGGTGAAATGTCCATAAAAGAAGCAATTCTTGCACGTCCGACCTTTTTCCAACATTACGATGGTGTAACGGTCGATTGGCGCGATATTTATCGACTCTCAAAAGAAGAGGTAATATATCAGGCCAATTGGATTCGTTGTCAGAAACTTGACATGACAATTGATTTTTCGTCGGGAATTAACCTTTTTCCGGATTTGTGTCTGATACATAATGACGAGGCAAACTTCAAACGTAGTATAACAGCTATTAAAGAGACAATCGAAAAGGGCTCTATTTTTGGTGTCAAGACGATTCTTCTCAAAACCCACCGAACACCTGAAAATAATTATTCAGGCCAGAAGACAACCCTTGATATCGTTGAAACCCTTCGCGATATATGTCGATTCGCCGCCGAACGTGAAATGACCGTTGCTCTTCGAATTGAGAAAAACGCAACGATTAATAGTTTGACCGCAGCATCTGAAGTGATTGAAAAAGTCGGCGAACCGAATTTTGGACTAGCCCCTACCCTTCTGATACTTAAAGAGGCGGATGTAAAATCTCTTGAAAAAACGAAGAAAAAAATAATCCGCATTCTTATAGCCGGATCACTTTTCGACGAAAATAATGAATCGGTCTGGACAGAACACGTTCCACTTGCCATTATCCCGAACAAGGAATGGGTAGAGATTTATCGTTCGTTTAATGATCGACCGATTATTTATGATGCCGTTTATAAATCGATCGACGAAGAATATCGAGATACTCAATGTCTGGAAAAATGTCGTTAAAACTAATGATTACAAGTTCTGTCAATGTTTGTCGTTTAGGGAATATATGGGGACCGCTTTACATAGAGGTGTTTTAACCTGTATGTTGAGGTGGTTATCATCCTCTATCCGGAAAGAGGAAGCGGACAAATTCTTCCAAATCACCAAAACAATGATAATTCAGAGTCGGTTATAGTTTGTGGAAATCGGAATTCCGGTTACTCCTCTGAATCGTTTTGACTATGACCAATGGTTTTTTCAATGGAATATTCCGGACCTGTTCGATTATTCCAGGCCAAAATGAGCTCGGCAATAATACCGATAGAAAGGAATTGTCCTCCGAGCAACATGAGAGCGGCCGAATAAATGACCGCAGGTCGGCCTGTTAAATGACATGGTTCGGTAAATCCGAAACATGGGATTCGAGTAATGCACCACATTATTGCTAAAATGGTTAATATCAAGGCCCCTGTCCCAAATGCCAGCAGGCCCAAGGTCCCGAGCAGGTGTTGTGGACGCTGCCCATATCCCGTAATGAACTTAACCGTTAATAAATCCAAAAACCCTTTTATAAAACGGGTAAAACCATATTTGGACGAGCCAAATTTTCGGGATCGATGATGAATGACTTTTTCACCGATCCGATATCCGCGGGCTGCTGCCAGAACCGGTATGAATCGATGGAGTTCCCCATAGATTCGTACCTCGTCAAATATCTTTCGATGGTAACATTTCATACCACAATTGTGATCGTGAAGATAGACCCCTGTTAGATAACTAATCATTAGATTAAAGATACGGCTCGGAATTACCTTGTGCCATGGATCATGTCGAGTCTTCTTCCAGCCGCTAACGACATCGTAGTCTTTTTCAACCATGGCCAAAAACTCCGGAATTTCATGCGGATCGTCCTGGAGATCGGCATCCAGTGTAATAACGTATTTCCCAGTGGCTCGTTGGAATCCGGCATCAAGGGCAGCCGCCTTCCCGAAATTACGGCGGAATTTTATTCCACGAATACGATTGTCTTCCTCCGATAGTGACTGAATTAATGGCCAACTTGAATCAGTCGAGCCATCATCGATAAATATTATCTCTATATCATCCCCGCCCGATTTGGCTACGGATATAATTTCCTGATACAGTTCCAAAAGACTGTCTGCTTCGTTATAAACAGGAATAACCAGTGAATAATTCATTTTAGTCTCTCTCAAATCTGATTTGTTCGTTATTAATTCGTAACCATTCACGGATATAAAGTGAAACCATGGATAACACTGATTTTCACGGATAGTTTTTTGGCAAACAAACTTTTTTATGATAAAATTATTTATTATAATAGATAAAAATGTTTAGTCGTTATTGTAAAATATTGTATTTTACGGCAGACTATCTGTGTTTATCCTTGATATCCGTGGTTTCAAAATCGTTCGTGAATGGTTACATTAATTCAATACGTTTTTCTGTATCTCCGTTAAAGTTTTAATTCCCTGTTCTCCCAAGGCTAGAAGCTGCATCAATTCTTCTCTGGAAAATACAGCCCCTTCACCTGTTCCTTGAACTTCGATAAATTTTCCACTTCCGGTCATAACGATATTCATATCGACAGCGGCTGCGAAATCTTCTGTGTAACAGAGATCCAACATGGGTGTTCCGTCGACTATTCCGACACTGACTGCTGCAACACTATCATGGACCGGGTGAATTTCAGGTTGAGGAAGTTTATCCCGAATCGAGACAAATGCGTCCATCATGGCGATATAGGCTCCGGTAATAGATAAAGTTCTGGTTCCTCCGTCTGCCTGAAGAACATCACAATCAATATAAAGTGTTCGCGGTCCTATTTTTTCCAAATCGACCACAGCCCGAAGACTTCGCCCAATTAGACGCTGTATTTCTGTGGCCCGTCCGTCCGGACGATCACCGCGCGCTGTTCGTGGAACGGTACTGCCCGGAAGCATACGATATTCTGCTGTCAACCAGCCACGAGTTGTTTGTTGCATCCATTGTGGAACCTGTTCCACAAAACTGGCGGTACATAGAACCATCGTTTGACCGGCAGTTATCCGGACACTTCCCGATGCCATTTGGGTAAAATGACGTTCTATTTTTATTGAACGAAGCTGATCCACCGCCCGTCCTTCTGATCGTTCCATTTGCTTTCCTTTTAATTAAATTGTAATGATATAGTCTGATATGGTTCCGGTTGCGGAACACGGGAATACTGGACATTCGGATAACCGAAAAGAATGAAAATGGCCAATCGATACCCTGGTGGGATATGAAGATACATTTCCAACTCCGGAATTGCGGAAAAGAGATCTGTCGCCATTCCCCCCCAACAGGTTCCAAGTCGATAACTAACGGCCAACAGTTCAAATTGAGTAGCGGCTATATAGGGGTCAATGTACCAGTCTTTAGCACTTTCGGCAACAGAAATAGCTACGAAATGCGGGGCTGTTCGGAAAAAGATATCTTTTCCGGCGGCTAATCCTTTCTCCAGTCGTTTAAAATGTACTATTTTTTTCGGCAAACTATCCGTTTTTATCATTTTTAAAACGGTTGTCGATGCTGCAGTTCGAAAACGATCGGTTATTTTTCGGTCCTCGGAATAGGAAAAGCAGAGTGCATGGTCATTACATCCGGTCGGAACGTAATTCATAGTCTCCTTGATTTTTCTAAAGATTTCCGGTTCCACGTTTTTTTCTTTATAGGCACGGGTACTACGTCGTTGCCGTAATAGATTTTGCATTAGGGCAGGTTCCGGAATCATACCGGGCAGTAGAGACTCCTCCGGTTTTTTATCCCGATAGGAAAGAGCTCCTGAAGGACAAATCGTCATGCAATGCTGACAATGATAACAGCGTTCCGCACCACCTTCAACCATCATGGGTGTTCCATCTTCTCGTTCTACCAGTATTTTGGCCAAACAGTCATACTGACATTGACGACAATGCCGACATTTCGCTTTATCAACTTCTATTAGTGATGCCATATCTTTAACCTCTTGCGTAGAAATCCAAACGGCGGCTCCTCCCGCCGATAGTACGGAGAGTCCTCCTCCGGCAATTAAACCGGTTCGGCTCGCCCTGTTGAAAAATTCGCGTCTGTTCATCCTTTACTCCATAAAGGGATCATTTTATCTCCGGAACAATAAAGGGCGTCCGATACTTTATATCCATTAAAGTGTTGGCTTGGGCGGCATATTCACCGGCAAAACAGTCGTTTGTCGAATCAAGTTCCAGATAACGGCTCATTTTAAAGGTGTCACTATTCATGGGAATTCCAACTGTTTTGAGATGGGTTTCCAGATCTTCAATGGCGCGAGCCAGGGTTCCATCGGTTTCGTCGATAGTTAGTGCCTTCTTCTTCGAATAGGGTTCACCAAGTCGATAGGCCATGTTGGCACTATTATACCAGCCAGACGAATCGTAGCCGACTTGGACAGGGGCGTGCAACATGGAAGAATCATGGGCTATAATTGAATTGACAAAATTCTGGAGATGGGGAATACCCCCTTCCCGTTCGCCGGTCCCGATAAACTCCTTAATTTTTTTGCCTTCTTTATCAAACGCGACCGCGCCCCCCCAATGTTTTTCATAACGGCCTCCTTCACAATAGGCCACGTATCCACTGGTTGGACCGGGACATTTTCCGGTCGAACGCCGGTTCTTCGTATCAGGTAAATTGGAAATACAGAAAACAATTGGTACAATTCCTGTATCGAAATAGACAAAAAGAGAGTTGGGTGTTTCTCCAACATCATTATAACCGACCCGGGCTCCTCCGCTAATAACTCGTTTTGGAAAACGAATTTTATCGCACAAAATATCATTTCGACAGTCATCCAGAAGATGCGCTCCCCAATTACCTGTTTCACCATTACCGGTATACCACATCCAGTGCCAGTCGTAATGCAGTTTTGGACGATAAATCGGACGATCCACAGCCGGACCAAGCCATAAATCATAATTAACTTCCGGAGGAATTATCAGGGGTGTTTCCAGCTTGCCAATAGGGGAACGAGGTGAAAATCGATTGATACGAACCGATGTTATATTGCCTAGCGCCTTTTCTTCATGAAGAAATCGTTTGACTTCCGGATGAAAGACAGGGTCGGAACGCATTTGTGTTCCAATTTGACATATTTTATCGTATTTTCGTGCCGCGTTTACCACTTGACGGCCTTCCCAAAAAGAGAGACACAACGGTTTCTCGACATAGACATGTTTTCCCGCCTGCATTGCCCAAATAGCGGCCAGACAGTGCCAATGATTACATGTGGCGATAACGACCGCATCTACCTTTTTATCTTCCAGAAGTTTTCGTAAATCCGTATAACCGACTGCATCTGGAAAACTTTTTTGGGAGGCGGCCAAATGTCCACTGTCTACATCACAAACCGCCGTTATTTGCGCATTCTTCACTTCACGCGAAAGAGTTGCTAAATACGAGCCGCGTCCTCCCAATCCGATAAAACCGAGTCGAATTATATTCGTTTTGCCGGTGGCCAGTGCCGGTATTGAAAGTGTCGAGGCAGCAGAAGCCGCCGTTACGGCTAAAAAACTACGTCTGGTAAATGTTTTCATTTTCTTCTCTCTAATTCTGGTAAATCTGCTATTTCAAAAAACATTAAAAACCAATATACAATAAAGAAAAAGAGAATGCAAGACCTTTATGAAATTATAATGTATATGAAATTATAATGTAATGGTCTAATACCGGGAATTAAGAAAATATGATTACATTAACGATATAGAATATAATGGAATACCCCTGTTTATTCTTTGTGCTATAGATATATTGTATATGTGTCACAGATATATTGCATGTATATTACAGAATGTTCCTTTTTTGATCAGGAAATGAATAACTTCGGTATTATCGGTCTCCAGTATATTCGGTCTCTTGTGTATTATGAAGTAACGTTTGTCACAAACCGTTTCTGTGATTATGACCGATTTTATTTTCAAGTATTTTAAAAGCGTTTCCGGATGATCCTGAACCTGCCGTTTACAAAATCACCACTTTTTTATAAAAATTTGTTTTTATTCCCGTTTTAGACAAAAATATGCTTGAAGGAATATATTTTATTTTGTATAATTATTGAGTTTACAATGTAATGTCGGTAAATTTTACTTTAAGTTATGGAGAAAATATGAAAAAAATAACACTATTAAAAATGTTAGTTGTCCTGAATTTTCTGTTTATGACAATGACGATTCTTTCGATGGGACAGGAAATGGATTTTACCATTACATCGACTTTGGATAAAGTGACACAGGTTTATCAATGTGGCGAACAGGCGAAAATAACCTTTACCGTAGTTGATAAAGCCAAACAGCCCGTAAAATCGGGAACGCTTGCCGTTCACTTTACGAACGATAATATGGATTCGATTTCGACGCAACTGGCCGATCTCGCCAAGGACAATCCTGTTTCCTTTACGATTACAATGGATAAACCCAGTTTCGTCAGTGCCCGTACTTCATATCAAATTGTAAACAAAGGTAAAAAAAAGGTGGAAGCCGCCAGTCTACTGACGGGAATTGCGTTCGACCCGGAAAAGATTCAACCTGGTCAACCGGAACCGAAAGATTTTCGCACTTTTGTTGCCGAGGGTAAAAAAGAGGTTCGTGCAATTCCTATCGACGTTCAGCAGGAGAAAATCGAAAGATTCTGTAATGAAAATCGTGATGTCTATTCCATTAGTTTTGCCACGATTAATAATCAGCGAGTCTATGGTTTTCTCAGTATTCCTAAAAAAGAAGGCGGTCCGTTCCCAACCATTATCAACGTACCAGGAGCTGGTCCGGGCAGGACTCCCGATGTTAGTTTTGTCGATAAAGGATACGTTGCATTTGTAATGAACGTTTTCCCCTATCCTGTTCCTCTTGATGCTAAAGAACGTCAAACCGTTTACGATAATTTTAATAAAGACTTGCGTTATACCTATCAAGGAGCAAAAGATCGTAAAGAATACTTCTTTAGAGCGGCCTATCTTGGTATCGATCGAGCAATCGACTGGCTGGCGGAACAAAAATATGTCGATAAAAACCGAATAGGTTTTTATGGAGCAAGTCAAGGAGGCGCTTCCGCTCTGATTCTGTCAGGTATGAATAAAAACATTAAATGGGCTGTTTCCGGAGTACCAGCTTTGTGTGATCATGGTGGTTGTCTTCAAGGACGAGCGTCCGGTTGGCCGCAGATTTATCGTTTCTTCCAGAATGATCCTAAAGTAATTGAAGCATCTCCCTATATGGACGCAGTTAATTACGCCCATATGGTGGAATGCCCCATTAAAGTTACTGTCGGTTTTATTGACACGACTTGCAGTCCAAGTTCCGTCTATTCCGCCTATAATGTTATTCCATCCAAAGATAAAGAAATGCTTCAGGAATCGAAATTGGGACATCGAACAGGCCAAAAATACTCGGATGCAATGCAATGGCTGGAGCAACAATTAAAGAAATAAAATTCAAAATTCCATATTCGGAATTTTAGTATCTTTTCACGGTATTTAGCAGGGAAACGTAGAGCTTGTTTTCATGAATTTAGAATCTGTTGTATTTCGCAATACAGCAGAATCCATTGATAGAATTAGAACGTTTCATACCGATTTTTGGAATATTACAATACTAATCGTGATCATTCACGAACGATTTTGGAACCACGGATATCACGAGATAGTCTGCCTTAAAATACAATATTTTACAATAACAAAATAAACATTTTTATCTATTATAATAAATAATTTTATCATAAAAAAGTTTGTTTGCC
>CAYUAP010000030.1:0-29856 GCA_964442735.1 uncultured Planctomycetaceae bacterium
AAAACAGGCGAGACGCCTGTTTTGTGGAGATGCGGACGAGACGTCCGCGCTCCCAGATATTGTCTTTTTTGTGAACAAGATGGTTAAAACATTACGTTTTTTGGAATGTAGGCAAAACAGGCGAGACGCCTGTTTTGCGGAGATGCGGACGAGACGTCCACGCTTCCAGGTATTGTTTTTTTGTGAACAAGATGGTTAAAACTTTATGTTTTTTGGAATAGAGGCAAAACAGGCGAGACGCCTGTTTTGCGGAGATGCGGACGAGACGTCCGCGCTCCAGTCCTGTCTGTCAAAAAACAGATTTTATCACACCACCCTGTGAACAGTAGGACAGGTTTTCGGAAGAGTCCATTACTTCTTTTTTTGGTATATTTGTGCCTTCTTTACCAATTTAAGAAAATCTTTACGATCCTGACTGTCATTTATTGTCCCGGAAAGGAGTTGTTCGACATCATTTAAGGAGGCGTTTTGCACGAATTGACTTTCACGTAAAATCATGGCGTAAAGAGCAGTGGCAGCGGTAAAACGGAAATCGACCTTCATGGAAACGGCACGACTCTCTTCCGCAGAAGGCCGATTAACCGGAAATTCTTTATAGGAACTCTTTTCCTCGTCCGGAAGTTTGTATCTCAATTTGATCAAAAAAAGTTCGTCTTTTGTTCCTTTCGCGGAAGGATTCATTTTTTGTGATTCCTTTTTCTCTTTTACACTTGCTTTTTTATCGGCGGATTCCATTTTACTATCGGAAGTGGTCGTGTATCGTGATTTATCTATTTCGGCGGATCCGGTCAAGTCATTCATGGGAATCCCGACCCCTTGAGGAACAATTTCGTATAAAGCAACGACACTATGGCCCGCTCCGATATCACCGGAATCTTTTTTGTCGTTATTAAAGTCTTTTGCGGCCATAACCCGATTTTCATAGCCGACAAGTCGCCAGGCTTTTACTTGGTCCGGATTGAAATCGACCTGTATTTTTACGTCTTTTGCAATAGTCATCAGAGTTCCGGCAAATCGATTGACTAATATCCGCTTCGCCTCGAAGGCATTGTCGATATAGGCGTAATTTCCATTCCCTCTATCGGCTAGCATTTCCATTCGATTATCCTTGAAATTACCCATTCCGAATCCTAAAACGGTCAGAAAAATACCTGTTTTTGCCTTCTGTTCGATTAGTTTTGTTAGATCCTGAACTCCGGTTCTACCGATATTAAAGTCGCCATCGGAACAAAGGATAATACGATTGAGTCCTTCTGTCTTGAACTTCTTCTCCGCTAACTGATAGGCCAATTCAATTCCACCACTACCGAAGGTTCCGCCCCTTGCTTGAAGATTGTTAATGGTATGAATGATTTTCGTTTTTTCCTGTCCCGAGACAGAGGACAAAACAATCTTGGTCGATCCGGCGTAGGTTACGATTCCAATGGAATCCTGGGGCCGAAAAAATTCAACTAACTGCTCCAACGATTCTTTTACCAATGGCAGTTTGTTCGATTGATCCATAGAACCGGAAACGTCAATCAGGAAGACCAGATTTATGGGCGGGAGCAGATTCCGTTCGACTTCGCGTCCTTTAATACCAATTCGGGCCAGGAGAAGATCGGGCGCCCAGGGATTCCGGCCTACTTCTGCCGTTGCGGAAAAAGGACAATGTTCTTTCTCCGCCGGTAACGGCAGTTCGTAATCGAAGTAGTTTATATATTCCTCAATACGTACCGATTCTCCCGGGGGAAGTTTTCTCTGTACCTCTATATATTGACGCATGATACTATAGGACGCCGTATCGACGTCTATTCCAAACGTCGAAAAACGATATTTCTCCTTTGCCGGATTGTGAAATTCGTTTTCCTTAATGCCTGTATATTCATTGTTATCAGCGTTGGCTGTTTTATCGGAGTTGGCTGCATTATCAGAACTGGTTGCATTATCAGGGTTACCTGTCTCCAGAATATCCGTTGGTCCCATTTCATTATCCTCGGATGGGGCCTCGAGTGCGATTTCGTACTGAACATCATTCGTTGATGATTTTTCCACACGACCACAACCGGAGATTGCAATAATAATAAATAGGATTATATTGATATACTGTATTTTCATAATTGTTATTATCCTGTTCAATAGAGTAATTAATTTTATATTATATGGAATACGTACTTGTGCCTGGAATACGGGACCTGTTAGTTCGTCGAAATTTCCGAAGAAGTTTATCGCGAAAAAAACATTGCTTTTACTACTATCCCTCTTGATTATATAGTCAAGGTCGTTATAAAAGCCTATTTTTCAAAACAGGACGAGACACCTGTTTTGAAGGATGTGGACGAGATATGTCCGCGCTCCCAGGAAATACCGAATTTATAACGTCGTACAGTATACAATCCCTCTTGATGATATTTATCGAATTACGTCCAAAACAATACGAAAACCGAGATCATGATGTTTGAACTCGGGCGTTTCGGACTGCCGAACAGCCGCGCGACAGTCGTGTGCCAAACAACTCCAGCTTCCGCCGCGAAAAACACGTTCGACTCCTGTAGACGGACCTTTAGGATCGATAGTATCGGTATTACCATAGGACCCGTACCAATCATGACACCATTCCCAGACATTTCCATGTGTATCATAGAGTCCCCAAGCGTTTGGAGCCTTTTCTGCCACAGTATGGGTTGTGGACGATAATTCCGTATAATACCACCCCAACATATCCGGAGTTTTCGCATTGGCAAAAGGAGTGGAAGATCCAGCCCGACAGGCGTATTCCCATTCCGCCTCGGAGGGGAGTCGAAAACGAATACCTTGTGCCGTCGCATTAAAAACCGAATTCAAACGAGTCAAAAAAATCTGACAATCCTGCCAACTGACCGTTTCGACGGGGAGAAGATTGCCTTTGCGATAGCTTGGATTACATTTCATAATACTAATCCACTTCTCCTGGGTTATTTCCGTTTGCAAAATCCAAAATCCGGAAGTGAATTCGACTTTATGCGGAATCTCGTTTTCTTTACGACCCATTTC
This sequence comes from uncultured Planctomycetaceae bacterium, assembly GCA_964442735.1. Taxonomy (GTDB): domain Bacteria; phylum Planctomycetota; class Planctomycetia; order Pirellulales; family Thermoguttaceae; genus JAUNBG01. Next base: position 3,013 of record CAYUAP010000030.1, read on the forward strand.
CGTTTTCGGACTTCCCATAACGAACGACCCGGGCGGACACCAACAGAAAAGATAGTCGATACCATCAATCTTTATTTTTTTAATTTCACCAGCGTCTTTACCCTGGATCGTCATGGAACCGGTACTTTTTTTTTCGGATCCCTCTTTTGTCGAAGTAGCTTCATTTTTTGGATATGTTTTTCCGGATGTTTTTTTATTTTCCCGTGTTCCATACATTCGGGAATCATCGGAGCCGAAAATTATTTGAAGTCTTGTTCGAATATAATCCTGCGTCATTTTTTCCAGAAGCAGACGTTCGGGTTCGGATTGTCCGGATTCTAAAGATTCAATGGAAGTTGCATCATACCTTTTTTGAATTATGTTTAATTCGGTAATAATTAACTTTTTCATATCGTCATTCGAACCGTTAAAAGTTCTGTCTAATTGGAGTGCCTTGAGCTTTGATGTTTCGGTATTTATTTTATCCTTGAGTTGTGCGAGGAAAAAGACACGTTTTTGAGCTGAAAACCAGTCGTTCCAAATTTTAAAGGCAACTTGCGCCGAGGCGTTCACCGCATATTCGGAAGACAACGTCCCCTGTTGAAATTGAATCAGTAACTTTTGTCGAACCGATGGTTCGAGATTCATCTGACGTCTAAAATCCGATTCAAGTTTTTTGGATAGAGGAGTCCATGTATCAAGATACGTTTGAATTCGTGCCTGAAGTTGTTCTGTATCGTCGAACGCCTTTTGAATCGGATCGACGACTTTGGTTTCGATCTGGACCTGATGTTGTGGCACAATCGGCTTCTTTTTAATACAGCCGTAATAGATCGTAAAAGTCAAGGCAGTTATCATCAGGATAAAAGCGATACATAACCCTCCCAACATGGTCAAACAGGTTAGGCAGGATCGCATTATATTTTCGATCCATTTGACATTCATAATGAAGTCCTTTATTATTCGTTTTCGTTGATATCGTTTTCAGTATGGTCATTCCCGGCCCAGTATAAAACATCGTCACGAATTTTCATCCAGAGGGAACGTCGTCTTCGAGTAGTTTTCGTTTTATCGATAATCAAATTCTGTAAAATGGTATTGAGCCATTTATACGCTTGCGCCGTCGTTGAACCGCGAAAATGTTCTGCATTGCAGAAGATACGCCACAGGGCCTCGTTGAAAATGGATTCGGCCGTTTCGAGCAAACGGTCGGGGAGAACGGAAGCTTCGAGCGAGGCGATTTTTCTATTAACAAAGGCAATACAATAATCGCGCTCCTCCATGCAGAGGAGTTCGAGAATCCGTTCCTGTTCCAGACGGGAACCGGAACGTTTGGCCCGAGCCAGGGCTGCAAGTCGTTCCGGAAGTTGGCTCTCCGATGAATAAACCACGACTGTTATTTCCAGAGAGAGTCGAGTGATGTATTCGTATTGACCGATTGCGGTTTGACTACACTTTCGGGAGTCAGAGGCGTGGTCTCCTTCTTTTCGTTCTGTAAAACAAAGGAAGTAGCATCCAATTCATCGATCTCCTTCTGAAGTGTAGAGAGCATATTCCCCAATTCGCCAGAATTAACGCCCTCCAGATTCGCCCCCAATTCGGTTAGTTCCGTATTAATCTTGGCTAAATCGCGTTGCATTTCCAACTCCTTAATTCGACCTTGAACTTTATCGGCGGCGGCTAGCATTTCCGACCGTTTGTTCTGAAGCTGATCCGCAACACTATTCATTTTTTCGATCATGGACTGATTCATTTCCTTCGTTCCTTTTCTACGCTCAAGATCTTCGGACCATCGCGTCAATGTCGAATATATTTCCGGAGCATGAATCGTTTTTCCTCCGATAGAAAGAGTTTTCTTCTTCTGTTCAGGAGTTAGAGTTGCCTGTTCACTCGGTTTTGGAAATCCTGCTTTTTTGGCCTCGTCCGCAAGTGTCTTTATGGCCGATTCCAGAACGGTATATTCCTGATTCTGACGTTCTATACCAAGTTCCATTGCCTTGGCGTCTATACGTAATTTACGCGCCTTCGCATTGATCTCCTCCGCTCGTTTTTCGATCTCGCGGACCTTGGACTCCGCCCGTGAAACAACCGTTGCCCGATCCATCTTCAACATGGTTTCGTCCACCTTCCTGGAAAAGAAACCAAATTGCCAAATGACTACGCCTGCCAATACTGCTCCTATGCCGACAAGAGCCATTATGTTCTTTATCATGTTTTCGATCCTTTCTGAATACTTTATCTCTAAATTTCCTTTGAAATTTATATCGATCCCTTCTTTACAGGGAGGTTTGAGTAATCGCCTCTATCGCCTTGAGTACTGTATATTGATATTGCAATAATGCGATATAGCCCAGTCCCAATTGAAGGAAGACCATTATTGCCGCACCGGCCATACACTGCCAGGCCAATGCCAATCGGCGATGATAACGCTCCTGATATTCGTTTTTCATAAAAACAAATTTAATCGCCTTCCGACTTAATTCTTGCCAGTGCTCCCGAAGAAACAATTCGCACTCGCCTCCGGACATATTGACTTGATGGTGTTCTTTCATTGACTCCACTTCCCTTTCTATAAATATAGACGACACAAATAGCAAGAAAAAACAAAAAATAAAAAAAAGTTTACCATTTGCCAGCAGATGGTTAAAACAGAAAATTTATTATCGGAATACGTTGGTAAAACGTTTGTGTCTCCTCGAATGAACCAAACAGGAGGGATCCAGTTTTGAAAAAATTTTTAAACGACCTTGAGTATATACAGAACACTAATTACTATCACCTTAATTATTATTGTATTAATTATTATTGTAATTAGAATGGAGTTGTAAATATGACACGGTACTGGAATAAAAACAGTAATCATTCACGAACGATTTTGGAACTACGGATATCACGGATAAACAGAGATAGTCTGCCGTAAAATACAATATTTTATAATAACAAATGAAACATTTTTATCTATGATAATAAATAATTTTATCATAAAAAAGTCTGTTTGTCAAAAAACTATCCGTGAAAATCAGTGTTATCCATGGTTTCACTTCATATTCGTGAACGGTTACAAGTAATTTTAGCAAAATAGGACTTCTTCCTAAAACCAGCCAGTTCCGCAACATTAAAGAATAATGGTTCCTGTTCCCGTTTTTGGATAATGTCATTCGGAATCTCCTTTTTTTCGTAGAGGAGCGGTCGAATAATTTAAAATCGAGGCATCCAGGATATCCCCCGCGATGTTGGACCCTCAAAATTTCATTTCCGGTAAAAGGACGTACCCTAAAACAGCATGATTATGTATAAACGAAAAGATGACGGGCGCTACTTGATGAATCCACGAGTCGGCAATTTGCTTGATCGGTGAAACACTTTCAGAACAGGAAATACCAACCAAACAAGCGGCAAGAGAGGAATCTTCCTCTTTTAAACAGGTTATAATATGGGCATGAACGAGAGAAGGATGTATAACCATTTTTGGATCGTTTGCCGGAAAATCAACTGTCAAACGCATTGCTCCATAATTAAGTATAATTTCCTTTTGCGCTTTTTCGATGGGCCCTGTAATTTGAGTGCCCAGCTTTTCGAGGAGAGAATACAATTCGTCAATCAACAGCTCTTTTTTATCGGTTATACATCACTTGTATTAAAATTTAAGATCTATTTTTTGTTTTCACCAAATAAATCCATTAGAGAATCGGCAAATAATTTCATTCCTTTACGATTAGGATGATTGATATTATTGCACATTAAGGTTAAATAGGGAATACCTTCCCGCCATAAATGTCCATAGAGAATGGAGGCGTCCGCCAAGGCAATATTATTTTCTTTAGTGAATTTGCGCAGTCCGGCAACATAGGGACGCGGATCGTTGTCAATATTTTTATTCGACGTCAGACCCATCCAGTCCGGACGGACATAATGCGGAGTCAGAATAATCCATTCGGCTCCAATTCCTTGAAAATCCTTTAACATTTCCCCGTAACGCAGTTGAACGCGATCTTCATTCATACCGGAATCGTTGACAAATTCGGACACAATCAAATCCGGCTTGAGATCCAGAACCTTTTCCTTGTAATTTTTGGGACTGCCTTTAGGTTCGTTACGATAGGTATCGCTGTTACGCCCCCCCCAGGCTTCAGTTAACATTGTGATTTTCGCCTTTGGAAACGCCTGTCGAAGTCGTGTGGCAAATTGATGCTGCCATCGATCCTGTTCCGGAAGATAACCTGCATCCGTAACACTGTCACCCCAGGCCAAAATTTTAACCTCTTCTCCAGATACAAGTTTTTTCCATGTTTTGGGGACCAATTGCTTCGCCAATAACACGCTATTCGCCCCATCATTTTTTTTCAATGGCTCCTCAATACCAAAAATCAGATCGTCGTTCAGTTTTTCAATTGGTCCGGAAATCCAGATATTGGCAATACGTTTTTGGTCCGCGTCGATTTTCGGAGGAGCGGGAATGGCAACATGGGGCGTTCCCAAGCTGTATACAATGGAACCATCTTTATTGAGAACAATGGAGTCGATACGCATTTTAACCGATCGATAGGAGATATAAACAGTTGCGTTTTCAGGAATCACTCCGCCTTCGATGCGCCCAATGCATCCCCAATTATTGAACTGATAGTCTTTATTCGCGGTCAGCCATTGATCTTTATTTGGATCGAGACGCAGTTTTACAGATGCCATATCCAGAGCACCACACACCGTACATTCGGATGCTATTACATTTGGCAAACGATAGGCACATGACCAGGCCGGTCCCTTGACGTTAAAAATCGGAAATGATACGACTTTTTCATCGGCTACAGTAACCCAATCGGGAGCAGGAACCTCAAACGTTGCCGTTTTATTGCCCTCTTTAACCTGAATGGTCCATGGCTCTTTCAAGATTTTAACTTCTGTGGCAGTCAAAATACTACGAGGACAGAATCCCAATAATAACAGCAATGGAAACAGACAACACAACGCTCTCAAATTGTTTTTCATTGTAAATCCTTAATGTTAAATTCGAATCTATAAACCAAACGAAAAAATGGACGAACTGATCGGAGACATTTTCTCCTTTTGGAAGGTAATATTCCGTTGCTTCAACAAGTCCAGATAATTAACCGTAATGTCAAGTACTTCGTTCATATAGTAATCGCGAATAATCTTCTGATCCATTCCGATCAATTTTTCATATTCCTCTTTTTCATGCTTGTTCAAATCAAGTCGATCAATTTCCGCAAAATACTGTTTTCGATTCAACGCGGTTCGTTTTTTCTCTTTCATTTCCTGGTAAATGGCAATGTTCTTTAGAACACGTTGGAAATCTTCTGATTTTTCAATTCTTTGCCTGGATGCGCCTTTAAGCTGATCGAGAATATCATTATTGACATAATCGAAAACAGGATATTGAGCGGCCGGTTGAATTTTATCGAATTTTAACGGGTAATCACTGTCAGCTTCAGACCCTTCCATATTATTGGTAATGGAAGGAAGTTCGATATCCGACTCGACACCAATTAACTGCGTACTCTCTCCATGTGGCAGGAAGAACCCCTGAATGGAGACCTTGAGAGTTCCCATATCCACTTTTTCACTCAAAATACCGAACAGAAGTTCCGCGAGTTCGATAACCGGCTGAACAGTACCTTTACCATGGGTTGTATGATCCCCCACAATAATCCCCCGTTTGTAATCCTTAATGGCTCCGGCAAAAATTTCCGCGGCACTGGCACTAAATTTACTTGTAATGACAACTAACGGACCGCCCCAATCGATTCCAGGATCGCGATCGTCCAACGATTTGGCCCGATTAGGACCATATTCCGAAGGCGAGACCATAACAACAGTCCCTGTATCAATAAACAGACCTGTCATGTTTATGACTTCCTGAAGAGATCCCCCGCCGTTAAAACGAACATCAATAACACAGGCATCCACGTTTTGCGCAACGAAATCCTGTAGAATTTTACGAACATCTCGTGTTGTACTACGCCCGGAAGAATCGCCCTTGGAGAGCGCTTTCATGTCAAAATAAAAACTCGGCAGATCAATCACACCAACTTTATAGGGCGTTCCATCCGCTTTTTTACCCACTTCGAATATTTTACTCTGGGCAGCACTGTCGTCCAACGCAATCTTTTCCCGAACAATTGTTATGATTTTATTGCCCTTTTTACCAGCCGATAGGACTTCAAGACGAACCGTTGTTCCCTGTTTACCACGAATTTTGGCCACAACGTCGGATAAATTCAAGTCAACAACGTCTTCAAAAGCCCCCGCCTTGCCTTGCCCGACACTGATAATTCGATCATTAACTTTTAATTCACCCTGTTTGTCCGCCGCTCCACCCTTTACAATGTGCTTGACTACCGTATAACCGTCTTCCCAACCCAGGGTAGCTCCAATTCCTTCAAGATTCAAACTGATCTGAATCGAGAAATTTTCATACGTTTTCGGAGACATATAGGAAGAATGTGGATCAAATGAATTTGAGATTGCGGTCAGGAAGCTTTCCAGAACGTCATCATCGGTCATTTGATGAATTCGCTTGACAAGACTGGAATATCGACGAACAAGTCGTTCGACCGGAGAACGCTCCTCTTTAACAGTAACCGATTCCTCCTCGACAGGTGTTGCCGATTGACTATCCTTGGTCGTCTCCTTTTTCTTCTTCTCTTTTTCCGCTGCTTCTTCCTTCTCGTCCCGATCCGTTACTTCAAGCTCCAGAATTTCCGCCTTGATCTTTCTGCGGAGTCGATCCCGAATCTCGGCTTCGTCATTTGCATATTCTATTTTATCTTTATCCCAAACGTAATATTCGTCTTTTGAGAAATCCAATGGCATCTTTAGTATTTCCTGGGCCATTTGACAACGTTCATCAACCCGAACGATAAACCGATTATAAATCTCAAAGGCAGGTGTTAAATCGCCCTTTTTGACATAATCGTCCAATTTGGTTTTATATTTCGCCGCAAATTCGTCAACATCCGATTTCATAAAATATATTTTGCGCGGATCAAGCGATTTAAAAAATAAACCAAACGCTCGTTTCGATATTTCATCGTCTATTTTATGCTTCGATACGTGACGCAACTCCATCAGACGACTAAAATTAATCGCGATACTTCGATCCCTCTGACTCGACTTCAATTCGCCCGTTACTGGCTGCGGTTCATTATTGCTCGATGAAGCCTGACGACACGCTGTTATGGAAATTAACAATATGACAAAAAATAATAAAAATCGATATTTTTTTAAATTAACAGTCAATTTCATTTATCCTTTACCTTCTAACTCTACATCATGCTATTCTCGACAGTTGCTGTTTTCAACTCCCTGTTGAAATTCAACGAAAGACTGCCTCTATTATCTCTATTCTATTTTATCAATATCCTATGGTATCAGGCAAGTGCAAAAATACAAAAAAGAAAAGAAATTTGTGGATTTTTGTAATTGTTTTTCAAAATATAAATATATAATATTGCGTTTACAATTATTGTGTATTAAAATTCATAATAGTTGCGTTTATTTCATTCCTAATATAATATTTGTAACCATTCACGAACGATTTTGGAACCACGGATATCACGGATAAACAGAGATAGTCTGCCGTAAAATACAATATTTTACAATAACAAACGAAACATTTTTATCTATGATAATAAATAATTTTATCATAAAAAGTTTGTTTACCAAAAAACTATCCGTGGAAATCAGTGTTATCTGTGATTTCACATTATATCTGTGGTTTCACATTATATCTGTGGTTTCACATTATATCTGTGAATGGTTACAATTATTCTTCCCGCAGAACAATACGCAGGTCACAGACATTTGTGCCCGTGGGACCTGTAAAAAAGAGTCCCCGGCATCGCTTAAAGAAATGCCAGGCATCATTTTTCGTTAAATAGGAGAGTGGATTGAGTCCCTCCATCCAAATTTGCTCCAGAGTGGTTTTAATGACTTCCCGATCAAATAGGGCTCCGGCGACATTTGTAGGACCATCTTCTCCATCTGTACCCCCAGAAAGGAAAATCGGTACACTAATTTGACTTAAATGGTCGAGACTTTTTTGCAATTCTTCCGCGATTAATGGATCAATACTTCGATTTTGACAGATTTTATCGTCATCTTCTCTAATACCTTCGGCGGCAAGACGTTCTTCTACGGTCTCCTGAATATGATGAACATGTTTTAGTTCCGATTGAAAATTAACCTTGAGAAACTGAATGAGAGCGGCTAAAACCAGTTGTTGATTTCGCCCTCCTTTTCCACGTTCTTTTTCCGGCTTGAGTGTGACGACCGGCTCCCCTCCATCAATAATGCAGTTACATCCATTATCCTTCTTCAAGCCATAAAAAAACTCGTTGGCCGTCAATAAAAGATTAATGCCAACGGAATTGGTTTCACCCTCGCTTTTGAGTGCGGATCGCCCCAGGGGCGAAAAATTCAACTTTTGGGCTTTCTGCATGGCCGCATTTACCGCTGTACGATTATTACCCAAAATAATATAATAATGCTGGTCAAAACCTTCTAAAACGGGAGGAATAACCGGTAGTTCCGCCTTGTACTGAATATATCGTACGACATTGGCCAGATCAGGTACTTCAATAGCTTTATATTTCTTCAGTATTTCCAGGGCTTCTTGAGGTGTTGTCGTATTTTCCACGGTGGGTCCGGAAGCAATAACATCCGGAGAATCACCCAAAACATCGGACAGGACAAGACTAACCATCTTCTTTCCCTGTGCCATTCGGCGCAGTCCTCCTCCTTTAATGACACTTAATTCTTTACGAACCGTATTCAATTCATCAATATTGGCTCCGGCCCCGGACAGAAAACGTGTGATTTGAATTGTATCCTTTAAAGAAATCTCCTTGACCGGAAGTGGCAGAAGGGCCGACCCTCCACCGGAAACGAGGCAAATGATCAGATCTTTAGAGGTCGCTTCCTGAACATAGGCAGCTATTATTCCACTGCCAAAAACACCATCGGAAGTCGGCTCGTTCATGGCAACCGGACGCGCGCCATGAAGATGAATCAGATTTGAGGTGGATTCGACCGCGTCTTCTGGAACATTAATCCAACTCGTTACGCGATCTTCCGATAGATAGGGACTGATTAATTCCCCTAATGCCAACGCCATTTTTCCGGAAGCCTTGCCCATGCCAATAATATAGAGATGACCTTCCGGTTCTAAATAGACACTCTTGTTCTTAAAAATAAATTGAAGCCAGGTCTCTGTTTGATTATCTTGAATATTTTGGTTATCTTGAATATTATTATGATGAACCTGAACATGTTGTTTAACCTGAACATTATTTCTGATTAAAGAAAAAGGATCAACGGCGGCGATACCCGCCTTCCATATTTCCTGTATTTCCGTACTCCGTGACATATTCACCTTTCCCGCTATCCTTGTATTATAATTTCGTATTATAAATGCTTTTTTGTAACCACTCCTAATACGGATTTTCACGAACTCTCTTTTGGCAACTCTCTTTATTATGGTACAATATTCATCATGGTATGTTTTTTGCCTGTTATTGTAAAACGTTGTATTTTAAGATATTATATCTGTGGTCTCTGTAGTTTAAAAATATATCTTGTGAATATCTGTATTTTATGAATATTTTGATTTATAAATTCAACGTTCCCACAATTTTTGAGATTGATGAAATTCCATTTTCTTTCATTAAGGAGGGGAGTTCGTTTAAAATACGCATGGTTAGATCCGGTTGATAGAAATTGGCGGTTCCAATTTGAACAGCCGAGGCGCCGGCCACTAGAAATTCCATGACGTCTTCTGCAGAAGAAATACCGCCAATGCCAATAATCGGAAGAGATACCGCTTTAGATATCTGATGAATACAACGGAGCGCGATAGGTTTAATTGCAGGTCCACTTAAACCGCCATAGCCGTTTCCGAGTCGTGAACAACGTCGGCGCCAATCGACCGCCAGACCATAACATGTATTGATTGCGGAAATCATATTGGCTCCTCCGGCCTCCGCCGCCTTGGCCATTTCCGCGATATTTGTTACATTCGGCGTTAGCTTTACGGCAAAAGGAAGAGTCGTATACTTCCGAAGAATCATTACCAGTTTTTCACACAGATAGGGATCCGTACCAAAATCGACACCACCACTGACATTGGGACAACTAACATTCAATTCCAGTCCGGCTATACCTTCCACCTGACTGAAAGCTTCTCCGAATATTTGACATTCATCCAGTTTTTTGGCGGCAATACTGACAATAACAGGAACCCCCAACTTCCGAAGACAGGGAAGTTTTTCTTCAATAAACAAGTCCAGACCATCGTTATCCAAACCAATAGCGTTCAAAAGACCCGCATTGGTTTCCACAGTTCGCGGCGGTTGATTACCTGCCCGTGGATCTATGGTAATTGTTTTGGGAATAATACCACCCAGCCGCGGTAGATCTACCAGCGCGGACATCTCCATGGCATAACCAAAAGTTCCTGAAGCGACTAAAATGGGATTTTTTAATTGGAGTACTCCCAACTCCACCTGTAACGATGGTTCTTTTTGAAAATTCATTGATGTATTACCGCGGATGCGTTCCATTTCCCGTTTTCATAATGGAAAAAACCTTTTTTCTGTCTTCATATTCGTCGTAAAGCAAAAAAAGAACATCTCGTATATTACCTTTATTGTCCTGAAGAAGTTCGGGTAATTCCTGATTCTTTAGAAACATGTCACTATCTTCCAAAAGAAAATTGATAACGTCTTCCAACTGCTGCGTACTCGAATGGGTTTTATAAAGAACCGGAAAACCATAGGCCGCTTTATGTGCCGTTACCAACATTCCCAAATTCTGTCGAAGACAATAGCACCGTAAAAAAAAGGCATTTAAACATGAAAGCTGTTCAAAACCATCTATAATGACTATTTTATTCATTGAAGAAGGTGTTTTGCCATTTTCACCAGTTCCAAATTTGTATTTAGCAAGATTTAAAAGCTTTAATCGAAAATCAGGGGGTATGTTCTTCTGCTGATCGTGTAAAGCTATCGATAAAACCGGACACCCCCTCTGCTGTAAAATTTGCGTTAAATCATAAAGCAATGTTGTTTTACCGGAGCCATGGGGGCCGATTATCTGGCCCCAATATCCATAACCCGCTAACATGTCCGCTAAAAACTGTATGCCGATCCAATTGGCAACATTAGTATCTTCCATTAAGGAACGCGCAAAATATTCTTGAAATACCTTTGGATATTTGTTACGCAGTTCCGTTACAAAACTTCGTTCGAAAAAATAGGGAACCACCTCTGGCCGTGTATAACGAACCGCAAATGGATTAGGTGTCGAGAAATCGGTATTCTCTTCGTCCACTTTTTTTCGATCTCCGGAAATTGTCAACATATTGCTATTCATGGTTTAAAGACACGACTTTAAAAGTCAGTAAAATTCCAAATTTATCAATGGCTGGCTTTCATTTATTTAGGATAAACTTGAAGTCCATTTCAAGTTATGATTACTAATGCACTTTATCGTCTATTCTGGCACTATTAATATTAATATAAATTTTGCAAAAGTCAAGAGGATAATGTTTATAAAAACATAAATTTAACACCAAGGGCTGTTATATTCATTATAACCCTTGTAATTATATTGTGGAATAAATTTACGTCAAAGAATCAACTCTTAATGTTCGTACATTTACAATATCCCCTAATCGAAAAGGAAAATCTTCCAGAAATTGTCGTTTATCCAGAAGAAAAGCGCGAATACGAACACACCAATTTATTTTAACAAAAATACCGTCATAGGAAAGCGGACTGTTAGGAAGCACTGTACTAAAACGGCCGGGATGACATGGGTCTATCCAATCGTTTTCCGTATTGGAACGACGCCAGAATGCGTGTATACCGATATCCTCGTTTCCCTTTCCTTCGGTATACCATAAAATGGATATTTCTATGGATTTAAGCAAGTCGGTACGTATTTCCTCAAGATAATAACTTCCCGCTAGTGTTTCTCCCGGGTAGTATAATCGATTACCACGTCCGTCCAGCTTAATATAAATTGGCGATTCTGTCATAAAATTTCAACTTAAATAAATGTTTTATTCTATGGTTTCTTAATAACCTCTCGATGCGAACGAAGGAATTCAGACAGATTCCAGTCGTCCGGAAGAATCGTATTCTTCTCGACACAAATTATACCATCCCGAATCATACCAAAAAAAGTTTCATCGGTATTTTCAATATTGTCCGGATTGGAAATGACAACATTTTTACCTATCGCACAGTTTTTATCAATAATGGCCCCTTCAATACTGACATTATCCCCTATTCCCATTTGCGGTATATTCTGGGCATCACCATGGAAATTCTGCAAGGTTCCATGATAATCGCGTCCCATCAGAATACTGTTTTTAATGGAACAGTTATTTCCGACAATACTTCGAAGACCGACAATGGCACGATTAATTTGTGTTCCACAACCAATTTGACAACCATCGGCTAACAAGGTATTTTTCAAGGTACATCCATCTATTTTTGAAGAAGGGAGAAAATTCATCTTCGAATAGGTTGGGTAATCGTAGGGCGATAACTCAAATATCGGGTGACTGTCGGTCATGGCCAGATTCGCCTCAAAAAAAGAACGAATCGTTCCAATATCTTCCCAATAGCCGTCGAAAAGATAAACTTGAACTTTTTTACTCCGAATCGTGGCCGGAAAAACTTCTTTTCCAAAATCGGTATAATCCGTTTTTTCAAGGGTGCGCAACAAGACATCCCGATTAAAGAGATAAATACCCATATTGGCCAAATACTCGCGTCCATTCGGCTCTATTCCCTGTTGGCGAATAAATTCTTCGGAAGTTCGAACATGACGAAGTTCATAGTCCGACGCCGGTTTCTCCAGAAAACCAACGACCCGACCATCGTCATCCAATCGCATAATCCCCAGATCCGGGGCCCGATCCCGAGTTACCGGAACCGATGCAATCGTTACATCCGCATTCGTCTTTATATGATTATTGATCAATTTTTGAAAATCCATTCGATATAATTGATCGCCTGATAAAATCAGGACATAATCCACATTTCTCTGACGAAGATAATTACAATTCTGACGAACAGCGTCCGCCGTTCCCTGATACCAGGAAGCGTTGTCACACGTCTGTTGCGCCGCCAATATTTCCACAAAATCATGACCGTAATTGTCAAACGAATAGGAATGAATGTGGTGGTGTAAACTGACCGAATTGAATTGGGTTATTACATATATCTTCTTTAATCCACTGTTGATACAATTGGAGAGCGGTATATCGATTAATCGATATTTTCCCCCAATTGGAACGGCTGGTTTCGAACGCAACTTGGTTAATGGATAAAGTCTGGTTCCACGTCCACCGCCTAAAATTAGTACAATCACATTATTCATTATTTTCACCATCCATTATGTCTGATTTTTAAATACGCAAGAACGTAATAAACCCATTTTTCTGTTTGTGAAGAACAGACAGACATCTCCCTCCCTCTGTTCAACAACAGATAAATATTCCATAATATCCCCCTCAATGGGTTTATAATGTTCTATTGTATAGGTTTATTTGTTTTCTTTTTTATCTTGATCTTCCGGCTTGTCCGGAGTCAAGTTTCCAAAAAGTTGCGCCAGATCACTAAAACTCCGAAGAGGTTCTTTTCCTTTCTTCATATCTTCGGAAATGGGAATAATAGGTGCTTTACTTTTAGGCGGTAGAGAAGTCATTCCTGACGCTTTACCACGCTGTGTCGGGGTTCGTTTTTCCTGTCGATTCACCGAATGATCTGTAGAACGATCCGCAGTTCGTTCCGATCGCTCGGTATAACGTCTTTCATCACGATTGAAATCTTTCCTTCCGCGCTCGTTGGAAGCGCCATCGGAATTATTTCTTCGATCTATACTGTCACGACGTCTGTTATCACGTCTATCTCGGGGTGGTCTGCTGTCTCCAGCCTGTCTGTTATCTTCAGTTTGTCTGTTATCTCCAGTCTGTCTGTTATCTCCAGTCTGTCTGTTGTCTCCAGTTTGTCTGTTATCTCCAGTCTGTCTGTTATCTCCAGTCTGTCTGTTGTTTTGCCGAGGTGATCTACCATACACACTTCCACGTCGATTGCCTTCGGTATGATTTTCGACCACTGTTTCTGTATCCATTTGTTTGGATCGTTCATGGCCCGGTTCAATCATTGTTAATGAAATACGGTGCCGCTGTGTATCGACCGCAAGGACCCAAACTTTAACAATATCGCCAACGGCGACCTTGGTATGGGCGTCTTTAACAAATTGATCTCCCAAATGACTGATATGAACCAAACCCGACTGATGAAGACCAATATCGACAAAAGCCCCGAAATCGACCACGTTCAGAACGGTACCGGTTAATTCCATTCCTGGTTCGAGATCTTCCATCTTCAGTGTCCCTTTTTTGAAAATTGGGGAGGGAAGCTCCGTGCGCGGGTCGCGCCCCGGTCGTATCATTTGGTCCAGAATATCCATAATGGTATGTAAACCAGTCTGATATTCGTCCTTTAATTCATTTGGATTTAGTCCCTTGATCTTTTCGACAATTTCCGGTGTTTTAGCGGGGCATTTGAGATCTTCCGGCTTAAAACCGATTCGATCCAGAATTTTTCGGGCCAACTCGTAACTCTCCGGATGAATCCAGGTTGCGTCCAGCGGTTCATAACCGTCAGTAATTTTCAGAAAACCGGCAGAATAGGTAAACGCGGCATCTCCGAAACCGGAAACGGCTTTTAATTGCTCTCTTTTACGGAAGGGCCCGTTAACAATACGATATTCATAAATTCGTTTGGCGGTTAATTGATTTAAACCGGATACGTATCGTAAAATAGCGGGAGTGGCCGCGTTCAGGTCTACCCCGACCTGGTTGACACACGATTCCACCGTTTGCGTCAGTGCGTTTTTAAGTGCTTTTGCCTTGAGATCGTGTTGGTACATTCCGACCCCTAAACTGCCTGGATCGATCTTTACCAGCTCGTTCAGGGCATCTTGAAGCCGACGTCCTATTGAAATAGCTCCACAGGTTAGGGAATTATAGGTGGGAAATTCTTCTCGCGCAAGGGAACTAACAGAATAAACACTAGCTCCCGCCTCGTTTACAATAATATAGGCTACGTCTTTTCCGGAAAAGTATTCAGAAAGAAGTTCGGTTACAAACTGTTCTGCCTCCCGACATCCGGTCCCATTACCAATCGCTAAAATCGAAATATTGTATTTATTAATCAAATCGGCCAATTTTACGGCGATTTTTTTGCGACGCTCCGCATTGCCCTTAATAACAACGGTATCATGGTCAAGTACGTTTCCGAATTCATCCAGCGCCGCCAGTTTGCAACCATGTGTAAAACCAGGATCAATCGCCAAAACACGACGACGCATTAACGGTTTTTGTAATAAAAGATTACGTAAATTTTTCGCGAAAACATCAATCGACTGCGCTTCCGCCTTGTCGAGAAGTTCACCACGAATTTCCCGTTCCAATGATGGAATTATTAAACGAACGAGTGCGTCTTCCAAACATTCTGATAAATACTCCTGATAGGGATGCGTTATATCATCAAAAATAAAAGAATATGCCGCCTCCGCAATTCGATCTTTAGGAATATCCAGATTAACACGAAGAATATTCGCCTTTTCCGCACGATTAATGGCTAAAACACGATGGGGAGGACAAAATCGAATTTCCATTGTGAAATCAGAATAGTCACGATATAAATTTTGCAGATGTTCTTCTTCCTTCTGCTGACGCTCAAGTTTTTCCTGTTTTCTTCGTGCCTGGCGGTTTTCCACAGATTCTGTGGAAGTATTGTTTATCTGGTCTGTTGTACTTTCCGTTGCCGATTCCTCGACTCCTGTTGCCTCTACTTCCGAGGTTTCAACGGTGGATGATTCCACCGTATCTGTACTTGTGCTGCTATTGGTATCTTCGTTATTATCAGTTGTTGTGCTATTATCGGTTATTGTGCAATTATCGGTTGTTTTGTTATTGGTATCTGTAGTATTATCGGTATTTGTATTACTGTCCGTATTTATGTTACTGTCTGTGTTTATGTTACTGTCTGTGTTTATAACGTCATCGTTATGAACCGCCTTTTCCTGTTGTATAACTTCTTGTTCCACTATCGGAACAGAGTTTGTGGACTTGCTCGGTTGCGTTTCATTCGCAGGAACGTTCGTTGCAGGCACCTCCGCTTTTTTCTTTTCTATGAAACAGGTGACGATTTTTCCTTGACGGCGAATAATATCGCGTACACGTTGTCTCAATTCAACGTTATTGGCATATTTTTCACTAATAATATAGCCGGTTGAACGCAGAACATCATCGACCGTGGGAAGGTTATTATCTGGATTGATGAATTCGGAAGCTCTCTGTTTGAGGGCGGGAGCCGTATCTTCAACAGCGTCAAGGAATTCATTGGCCAATGGTTCCAATCCCAGTTCTTTAGCTGCGGATGCAAGCGTTTGTTTTTGTGGTTTATAGGGAAGATAGATATCTTCCAACCTTCGATTTGTTCGAGCTTCGACGATTCTTTGTTCGAGTTCCGGCGTTAATAAACCAAGAGAATCAATGGAGCGCATAATCGTTTGTTTGCGTTGAACAAGCTTTTTTTGTTCCTCCAGGAGGGCCACCAAGGCCCATAATTGTTCTTCCGGCAGATTATCGGTTTCATCTTTTCTGTATCGTGCAATGAATGGTACAGGAAAACCGTCCTCCAAAAGATCGATAACTTTTTGAACAGTCTCGGGAGAAAGTTTCAGGTCACGCGCCATGAAACCCACATTGATTTCAACAGGTTCGGGCATTTATCCAGTCCACCTTTATAATATAAGGTCCAATATATTCGGTCGTTGAAAAGAATGAACTTCTCGAACGGCCCGGAGTTGCTTTTGTAACTCCACGGATTAACACAGGCAGCAGTTTTGCGGCCGGGTGAAATTTCTTTTTCCATACAAGTCAAGAAAAAGAAAAACGGCAGAACCCTTCCGCCGATTCAACACAATTTCACCTGTTCAGTGAATCTATAAAACTTTTCATCATTTGTCAAGGGAAAACAAAAATAAAAAGGCAAAAAACATTGATTTTTTTGCTTTTTTAATAAAAAAAGTGTTTGTATCGGAGATTGAAAAACGTTTTTTGCTGTTTTTATCTTTAGTTTGACAAGAGGAAACGTCTCCTTTATAATGAAAAATAAAAGGGTGGGAGTCCATTATAAATTAATAAAGGAGAAAATATGCGTCGGTATAATAGTATGATTCGGTATAATATTTTGATTCAATTTGGCATCATAATTTTATTTGTTTTTTGGGGGATTGTTTTTTTAAAAGCAGAGGAGACTTCCGTAAAGCGTCATCGATTTTCGTGTACATGTAAAGCGGAATCAGTTATTGATCTTTTTTCGAAGCAGGAGGAGCGTCAAAAGGCCATTGCCTGGTTTAAAAAGCACGGTATCGAAAAAGTCTATATTGAGTCGTGGCGTCATGGACGTTTCGCCGAAGAATCCCTTTTACGAACGGTGAAAAATGATTTTCAGAATGCCGGCTTGGAGATTGCAGGCTGTATAACGACCACAACCAGGGAAATAAAACCACTGACTTTATGTGTAGCTGGTAAAAAAGAACACGAACAACTTCAGAAGATAGTGGAACGAACCGCTGCCGTTTTCGATTTGATCATTCTCGACGACTTTCTTTTTACCTGGTGTACTTGTCCGGAATGTCAAAAAGCGAAGGGGAATCGCACTTGGGGGGATTTCCGATCCGAATTACAATTAGAACTGGGGCGGACACGGATCCTGGAACCTGCCCGCAAGGTTAATCCCAAGGTAAAAATCATTATTAAATATCCCTGTTGGTATGAAGGTTTTTATAGTGCTGGTTACGATGTTCTCAAGGAAACAGATCTCTATGATTACTGTTGGATTGGGACGGAAACAAGAGAGCCGACCAGTTCTGCGGCAGGCAGGCGTCCACAAACGCAGGCATCCTGGATTCAAGGGTGGACGAACGATTTCGCCAAGGAGAAAAGTGGTGGAGCCTGGTTCGATCCCATTGATACAAAACCGAATACCTATGTGGAACAAGCCCGTCAGACGATTCTGGGAGGATCGCGAGAAACACTTCTGCACTGTTATGATTATTTAGGTACGAAAACACCGGGAATTGCCGTTCATGGGACCGATACAGAACTCAAAAACGGAGTGTTGGACGCCGATGCCTTTTGTCATGAAAAAGATTCCCTTCAATTTATGGCAGAATTGCTGGCCGATATGACGCCTCGTGGTGTTCTCGTACCTAAAAAACCTGATGATGATCCAAAAAAAGAATGTTATCTGGTCAGTTTTATCGGAATGTTGGGGATTCCTGTTCTTCCTGCCGCCTCGTTAAAAGACGCCCCCGCCGCGTCAATAACAATACACTCGGCCGCATTTGACAATCTTCATAAATATATTCAAACGGCCCTTGATAAAGGAAAACCACTCCTTTTATCCTATGAATTACTACAAATACTTCCCGAGGATATGCGGAAAAAAATCGGTATTTCCAATACATGGCTGAATAATCAAAAGAAGAAAACCTTTATGATTCCAATTAATGATACTATTTCCATATTGCGGAGCTCGGAAGATCATTGGAAACTAATGGATCTGGACCCGAAGGTACTTGACCAGATTCGCAATAATTTGTTAGTTCCATTCGGTTTGAAAATGAACGCGCCGAGTCGTGTTTCACTTCATCTGTTCGAGTCGGGGGGGAAGTATGTGGAGGCAATTGAAAACTTTAACGATAAAGAGGTCCGCGTTGTTTTGGAATATGGGAAGTCTTCTGGCAAACGTCACCTCCTGCGCGCGTTTCCAGATAAAGACAGTGTGCGAATTGTGAAAACATCTGAAAACACTATCGAATTGGAGATAGCGCCGCGATCTCTCGCTCTCCTCGCCAATTGAGTTGCTGATATATATTCGGGTTGGACAAAATATTTTATAATGTAAATGTACTTGTACACCGGTACAAATAGATTTTCTTCCGGAGGGGGGCTGGAAGAAAATCCGATTTTACGTTATAATCAGATTAAATTTTTTCGTTCCCTGGACGCCTTTTATGAAAATTAGGGTAGGAATAAGGTTGATTTAACCAAATTCGATATCCGTTGGAATATTTCTGAAAAGAGGTAGTTTGCCGTTGTCTTTGTGTTAAAGAGAGCGGTTGGGGTCCCAAGACGCGAATAGTTTTCGCGTGTTTCTTCGAATAAAGAATTCGGAAGAGAGTTGTTTAACATAGAAGTACCTTGACCGGGAAAAAAACGAAATGGTACTTTTCCAGGTTGTATCGATTAATTTTAGTCGATAGATTTATAAACAAGGTGGAAAATGAAATACGCTATTTTTGCTGATGGTGGCCGTCAATACAAAGCGGAAATTAACAAATATCTTTATGTTGACGTACGGGATATTGAACCGGGTACGGATCTTGTTCTGGACAAAGTTCTGGCTCTTCGTGATGGTGACGATTTTAAAGTTGGTCAGCCATTAGTCGAAGGGGCTAAAGTCGTTGCGGAAGTTATGTGCAAGGCCAAGGGACCCAAGTTGGTTATTCGCTGGTTCAAACGACGTAAAAACAGTCGTAAAAAAACCGGACATCGACAGACCTATATTAAAATTAAAGTAAAAGATATCGTTGTCGGTTGATTTTCCATTTAATCGTAAACTGTTTTCTTCTTTATTTGATAAAAATAATATTCTGCGAAACACAATTGTCTTGGGTTTCGTAGACGAAATCTTCGGTGGAAGAATTTTTGATTTTTCCGCCGTTTTTTTTGGGAAGAGGTAAAAATGTCTGTTACTTTTACCGATCATTCTTTTAATGATGCCATGCGGTTTCTTTATGATCGAACCAATTATGAAACATTTACCTCGATTCCCTATTCCCAACTTGAATGGAATTTAAAGCGTCTGTCCGCATTTCTGGATTACATTGGCAGGCCTGACCGTAAAATGAAAGTGGTTCATGTTGCTGGAACCAAGGGAAAAGGTTCCGTCTGTTTTTTACTGGAGAAAATTTTACGTGATGCCGGTCTGAAAACAGGTCTTTTTACCTCGCCCCATCTTCATTCCGTTCTGGAGCGTTTCGTTATCAATGGAACTCCTTGTTCCGACTGGAATTTCACAGAAACCGTTTTTGAACTGCGCGAACAATGGGATCAATTTGAACAACACGAGAAGGAGTATTCGATAAAATCAGATGATGAAAACCGATTAACTTTTTTTGAATGGTCGGTTTTGATTGCCTTGGTGTTATTTGCCCGATCGGGAGTCGATATTGCCATTATGGAGGTTGGGCTCGGAGGACGATTCGACGCCACAAATATATGTTGGTCCGAGGTCTCCGTTATTACCAGTATCAGTTACGATCATCTTGATCAGTTGGGGGCGACTCTCCCGGAAATAGCTTTTGAAAAAGCGGGTATAATCAAGGAAAAAACGCCTGTCGTCTGTGGTGTGGAGGGTATTCGTTTTCTACCGCAGAACAAGGAAGTTCCTGAACATTATATCGGAAATGACGATATTGAATCCATTGAAAACGTTATTCGGGCAGTGGCAACAGAAAAAAACGCGCCTTTAACCATTATTCGGGAAATATCCGATTTTGTCCGAACATTGTCCTTGAATATTTGCGGTGTTCATCAACAATGGAATGTGGAAACGGTATTGGCGGTTCTTAATGAATTGAAACAGAAGGGAATATATCTGACAAACGATCAGATCCGTCACTCGTTGAACGAAGTTCGGTTGACGGCACGGGCGGAGATAGTCTGCCGTCATCCGTTGTTACTGTTTGATGGAGCGCATAATCGGGCTTCCTGTGCTGCGTTGGTCGATTCGATTCGAGAAATTCAGACCCGTCAGTCGGAATTGGTAATGGCAAAAAAGTCGCTCCTGTTAGGGGTTAGTCACGGAAAGGATATTGAGGGCATGCTGGCGGAACTGATTCCTTTTTTCGATGAAATTATTGTAACGGGAAGTGGTACCACAAGAGCGTTACCTCCTGAAGAACTTTATGAAAAAGTTGTCCAATACACGAGGAAGCATCGGAGTCTCAACGAAAAAATAAAGATTCATTGCAGACGTGATTATTCCTCATTTTTGAGGGAATATTTTTCCACAAACAGAAATGTTGATAATCTTCTGGTGGTCAGTGGCTCGTTTTATCTCGTTGCCGCCGTATCCGAGTATTACAGGAAGAATGAAACTTCACTGAAAAAAGAGGTGTGATAATTGGTTCAATCCCGATTACCGCAGGAACGGATGATATCCATTCCCCAATCGTTTGCTTGAAAAAGTTGGAAAAGACCATACCCATGGAATCGGTTAATGACCGAACGAGTTGTGACTGTTGCTAATGGTTGTCCGTACCGGGCAGTTCCTGTAATTCCCATGGTGGGGGCTGTGTTTCCTGATAAATTTTAAATAAAAAAAGAACAAGGAAGTTTTGAAAAATGGTTCAAGAGAAAACATGTTCGATAATCTCTCTCGGATGTCCGAAAAACCTGATGGATAGTGAAACCATGATAGGGCGTTTAACGGATGCCGGATTTCATTTTCAGTCATCGATAGAAGCCGAGTTGCTTGTCTTGAATACCTGTGGATTTCTTGCCTCGGCTAAAGAAGAGGCGGTTTCCTGTTTGAAGGAAGTTTTGGAATTAAAGCGTAAAAAAAGAATTCGATATGTTGTGGTTACCGGTTGTTTCGTTCAGACGGAGAAGGATTTATTACCGCAGCGATTTCCAGAAGTGGATGCTTGGATTGATCCGTTTAGGGAAGTCGATATTGTCAAAATCGTTCAAAATATATATGGTGAAATGAATAACGATCCATCAACCGGCAGTATTAAGGATCGTTTATTGGAAGTAAAGGTCAAATTATCACTATTTCAGGCAGGGCAAACGACTCAACTGACCCTGGACGATAAAAAACGTAAAATCCTGACATTACCCCATACGGCCTATTTACGTATTGCCGATGGATGTGATCGTTACTGTTCCTATTGTGCGATTCCGTCGATTCGGGGTCGATTTGTCAGTAAACCGAAGGAATCAATTCTGGAGGAGGCGAAGAAACTTGGCGATCAGGGAACGCGCGAATTGGTTTTAATTGCCCAGGAAACTACTTTTTGGGGGAATGATCTTTATGGATCCCCCCAATTAGCGGACCTTCTCCATTCATTACGGGAACTTGGTATTTTCGACTGGATTCGCGTTTTATATTCCTACCCGTTATTTTTCAGTGACGAGTTGATTTCCATTTTCTCTCTTGACGCCGTGGAGAAAAACGATAATAATACATCTTGTAGGGGAAAAACCAGAATTCTTCCCTATATAGATTTACCGTTACAACATTGTAACGATGACATATTAAAGAGAATGAATCGACGTGTCGGTAAAACGGAAACGGAGGAACTGCTGGCCCGATTAAGGGAATCGATACCGAATCTGATTTTACGAACGACATTTATTGTTGGTTTTCCAGGCGAGACGGATCAACAGTTCGAAGAACTCAATATGTTTGTTCGAAAATGGAAATTCGAGCGGGCCGGAGTTTTTCCTTTTTCCGCCGAGCCGAATACGAAGGCGATTCAAATGGAAGGGCAGCTTTCCGAAAAAGTTAAAACGAATCGATACCGGCAATTATCGAAAACGATCAATGAAAATCTGGACCGATTTTGTGAATCGCGAATTGGGACCATCGTTCCGGTTATTATAGATGGTCATGAAGAATCACAGGACGCGGACGAGGTTGATTGTTATATCGGTCGAACATACGCAGACGCTCCTGATATAGATCCGGTGGTCTATATTACGGGAAACAATTTAAAACCGGGCAGTATTGTTTCCTGCGAGATTGTCAGTGCGGCGAGTCCCGATTTGGTTGCTGTACCAGTAGATGATAATTGAAAACGGAAGAAAACAATGAATAAACAGATGATAAAATACAAGTCTTTATATCCCCTGGGGGAAGAGATAGCGAATGCGATAACCCATGGAATAGGAACACTATTGGCGATTTCGGCCCTGGTTCTTTTGATCATACGTGCTGCGTGTCAGGCTCCGATTGGCCAGACAGGTGCGTATGTAACCGGATATGCGATATTTGGGAGCTCGTTGATATTGCTCTATTGTATGTCAACACTTTATCATGCGCTTTCCTGTCGGCGGGCGAAGGCGGTTTTCTGTAAATTGGATCATTCAGCCATATACGTTTTAATAGCGGGCACCTATACGGCCTATTGTCTATCGGTCCTTTATGGTCCGACCGGCTGGACTTTGTTTGGTGTTATTTGGTTTTTAGCGACAATTGGTATTGTCATTCATTCAATCTACGGGAATCGGGATCGCTGGTTTTCTCTAGTACTTTATTTGATAATGGGGTGGCTTGTCATTGTTTTTGCGGAACGTTTGTGCATACTGCTTCCGGCTTCTTCCTGGAAATTTCTTTTGTACGGTGGTATCTCCTACACATTTGGATGTCTTTTTTTCGTCATGAAAGGGATTCCATGGATGCACGCAATTTGGCATCTGTTTGTTTTGGCTGGGAGTATTCTTCATTTTTTCTCCCTCTATTATGCAATTTAAAGGATTTGTTTTTAAATTGAAAGACGGTTGTTATGGCAATAGACGAAAATAAATTATCGGCGGATCATCTTCGACAGTTGGATCGTATGAAGAAGGACCGATTTATCATGAATTTATTAGGTGTATCATTCGAAGAGATTCGTGAAGGATATGCTCGTGTTTCCCTCCAGTTAAAGGAAATTCATCTCAATGGTGTTGGTATTGTTCAGGGAGGGGTTCTCTATTCCCTAGGGGATTTCGCCTGTGCGGCCGCATTTAATCATTCAAAAGATGCAGTCGTTACTCTGGAATCCTCCATCTCCTATATTAAATCGACCAGATCCGGTATTTTATATGCCGAGGCGGAGGAAATCTCCCGATCTAAAAGTTTTTCCTCCTGTCAATGTAAAATTACCGACGAAAATGGAAGACTACTTGCAACGGTAGTTGCTAGGGGGTATATTATCCCTGAACGATAGGTGTTCGTGGTTTTTTATACTTTTACCTCCCAGATAAAGAAAGGGACATGATTATGCTAAAAGGAATTTCACCCTATATTTCACCGGAGTTGTTAGCTGTTCTGGCAAAGATGGGGCATGGTGACGAGATTGTACTGTCCGACGCCCATTTCCCCGGTCATACGGTCAATTACAATGTTATTCGGGCCGATGGTATCGGTGTGGAGACTCTTCTGGACGGTATTCTTCCTTTAATTGAATTGGACGCTGCTGTAAAGGCACCTCTCATTATGATGGCTGCCTATGGTACCGACAAGCTTGATCCAAAGGTTGAAGAACGATATCGTGCTGTTATCGCAAAATACGTTCCCAATGAAAAAATTAATATTGAACGGATCGACCGATTTGAATTCTACGAAAGAGCAAAACGGGCTTTTTGTGTTGTCCTCTCCGGGGAAACCGCTATTTATGGCAATATTATTCTAAAAAAAGGCGTTACCAATTACCGATGATTCGAACCGGACCGGAGACGAAGCATTATAAAAATACAATACCTTGTGCGGAGAATTATTGATGCGGCGTAAAAAGAATAACAATCCTTTTTCTTTATTTGCGTTTCAGGATATTATTACTTCCGTTTCCGGTATTTTTATTTTTTTAACACTTCTATTGGCGTTGGAACTGGTGAATCGTGTCGCCAAAATATCTCAAATAACGATTACGGAGCGTCCAAGGCAATCCTTGGAACAGTTGAAATCGGAGATAACCGTTCTTCGATCACAAATAGAGAACGTTCAGAAGAAAATAGTTGGGGAAATTCAAGCACAGGAAGGTATTTTATCACTATCGGAAACGGAGATAACGGCCAATACAATTCAGTTGAATTCTGATATAGACACTGTTCAAAAGGAAACGGATGCCTTGGAAGTACGTCATCATTCTCTGGAAGATCAGTGTAAAAACCTTCCTCAAAAACAAGAAGATTTATCTCGACTTCAACAGGAAATCAAAACACTTCAGGAACAAAACAGTGACGTTCGGGAAAAACTCGAACAGTTGGAGGAAGGGCATTTAAATATTTATACCCGATCTGCGAAATACAAGGAAAAACCTTGGATCATCGATATTTCCGCAAAACGAATAGAAATTATTTCATTAACGAAGGAAGAACGGGTTGTACTCGCAAATAAAGAGATGTTTCTTGAATGGACCGGACAGCGAAACCGGCAGAATGATTATTTTTTTCTTGTATTCCGTCCGTCGGCTAGTGGTTTCGCGATTGAATTGCAGGAACAACTCAAATTGGCAGGCTTCAAATTGGGATTGGAACTAATGGGTGAAAACGAAGAAATTGTGATTTTGGGAAAATAAATGCGCCGAAAAAGTATACATTCTGATAGTCTTGAGCTTTTTCTGGATACCATTTGTAATACATTTGGCGGTATTCTTTTTATTGCCCTATTAGTAATTGTTCTGTTGCAGATGACTTCGAAGAAGACCTCCGTATCGATTCAGGAAGAGATTGTCAAGGAAAGCGAATATCGGCTTGTCGAGTTGGAATACAATAAACTTCAAGTGGAATGGGCAGGTATTCAGGATATGGCACGGCAAATCAAGGAGACGAACGATCAATTTTCTTCGGAATCCCTGAAAAAAGCCTATACGCAATGGCAGGATAAAAAACGTCTTTACGAACAGAAATTAGAGTATAAAAGCAGTTTATTGGCGGAGGTTTTAACCGTGAATCGGGAAGTGGGTACGGTTCAATCGGGGTTATTGGAAAAAGAGAAGGAACGGGACGAGTTAAAAAAGAATCTTCAACAGGCGGAAGAGGAATTTGATCGTAAAGGTCAAACGAGGGCGAAACGTCAAACATTACCACAAATGCGTCAGTCGAACAAAGAGGAAGTAGCCATGATTATCCGCTTTGAACGGCTTTATTTGTGGCATCATTATAATGTGAACGGCAAAAGAACCGGCCTCAATACGGATGATTTTGTTATTGTTGATAGTGACGGGGAAGATAATATAACTTTACCGAAGATTCAAGGTGGGATCGATCTTAAGAATCCGGAGGCTGTCAGACAAATACAGGATAAATTAGCTCTTTTTTCTGCGGATCAGGTAAAACTGTCCATTATTATATGGCCCGACTCCTATAATGTTTGGCCTGTGGTTCAAAATTATATTGTCGGGAAGGGGTTTAATTATACACCTATTCCAACCGATGAAAAATATATTTGGGTTGATCGTGGTGGCCCGAATCGGGATGTTTTATAATACATTCATCAAAACAATGAAAGAGATTTTAATGCGATGGAATATGGTGTTAATCATTTTATTTAACGTTGACTGGAATATTGTGTGGATTCGAGGAAAAAGCCGTTATTCGTATTTCTGCATGACGAATTGATATATGGAAAATATCTTCCTGTTAAAAAATTGAGGTTTCACTTCCGTCTAATGACGTTCGAGACGATGGCGAATTCCTGTAGGCGCAGGTTCCGGTCATATAACCGTTTATCACCTTGTGGATCCACAGGTTTGATTTATCCGGGAAAAGAACCTGTTACCTGTTATGTTTCCTATCCGGGAAAATATCAGTCTGATATATCAATCTGACTATATTCCATAAAGGGAAAATGCTTGTGCTGTATGTTTGTGCAGGAGTGTTTGTGCAGGAGTGTTTGTGCAGGAGTGTTTGTACAGGAGTGTTTGTGCAGGAGTGTTTGTGCAGGAGTGTTTGTGCAGGAGTGTTTGTGCAGGAGTGTTTGT
>CAYUAP010000030.1:29956-41937 GCA_964442735.1 uncultured Planctomycetaceae bacterium
CAGGAGTGTTTGTGCAGGAGTGTTTGTGCAGGAGTGTTTGTGCAGGAGTGTTTGTACAGGAGTATTTGTACAGGAGTATTTGTACAGGAGTATTTGTGCAGGAGTGTTTATTGAAAAATGAAGGAAATACAATGAATAGAATTTATTTGATTATTATAACGATAACTCTGATTGTGGGATTGTGTGATACAGTTATTTGTACGGAAGGTACGCAGGCAACGGTATCGCACAAATCATATTCGACTTTTCCGGCCAATCCGCAATTAAAGAAGAACAAAAAAATAGTTCTAATTTCCGGAGACGAAGAGTATCGTTCGGAAGAGGAACTTCCACAACTGGCGAAAATATTGGCGCAATATCATGGTTTCGATACGGTGGTATTATACGCAATAGATCCGCAGAATGGCCAGATAACGCCGACCCATCTTAATAATATTCCTGGTTTGGAACAATTACGGGACGCGGACCTGGCGATTATTGCCCTTCGTTTTCGAGCACTTCCGGATGTACAGATGAAGGAGTTTAACGATTATCTTCTATCGGGACGTCCTCTGTTAGCGCTTCGGACTTCGACCCATGCCTTTAATTTTCCAAAAGGAAGTACCTATGAACATTATTCGTGGCAGTATCAGGGAGAAAAAAAGGATTGGCACGACGGATTCGGTCGTAAAATATTGGGTGAAACATGGATAGCCCATCATGGATATCATGGAAAAGAAGGAACTCGAGCCATTCCTGTTTCGGAACAGAAGGGGCATCCCATTTTCAAGGGAGTCGGTACGATTGTTGTTCCTTCAGATGTCTATCGGGTCCGCCTTCCACTGCCGGATAATTCCGTTCCCCTGTTTTTGGGAGAGGTTATTGATACCATGACCGCTAAAGGTGTTGCTGTTCCTGGTGAAAAGAATAATCCGATGATGCCGATTGTCTGGACGAAATCCTATCAAATAGAAGGAGGGAAGGAGGGAACTGCACTGGTCTCTACGATGGGATGTGGCGTTGATCTCCTCAATGACGATTTTCGCCGTCTCCTTGTTAATGGTGTTTATTGGTTGACCGGACTGGAAAAACAGATTCCGGAATATGTTAAAGTCGATTTGATTCCTCCGTATGAACCTCTCTTTTGGGGGTTCGGAAAATTTCGACCAACTCAATATCCCGAATGAAAAAAGAAACGTTTGTGTTCCCAAAAAACAGGATCCTCCTGTTTTAAAAGTTCTCCCTAAAACAATTGACATTCGGTATAATAGGGAATACAACATCATTACCACCTAAACTGTAATTGATTTTATACTCAAGGTCGTTATAAAAGTCTATTTTTCAAAACAGACGAGTTGCCTGTTTGGAGTATGCGGACGAGACGTCTGTTTTGGAGTATGCGGACGAGACGTCTATTTTGGAGTATGCGGACGAAACGCCTGTTTTGGAGGATGACGAGACGTGTCCGCACTTCCAGAAAATGCCGAATGTATAACGTCGTACAGTATATTTATAACCGCGGATGAATTTCACGGATTTTTTTGAGTAAACAATGTTTGTTACGACAATGTATTTGTTGTGTTTATGGCAACAATGTATTTGTCACAAGGTGTTTTTAGGTCTATGATTACAAAATAAGCTCAAGGCCATTAATGTTGTGCTGAAACGTTAGCGGTAACTCCCGTCCTTTTAAACTTTAAATCAGAAGGTTAAATTAAATGAAATTTGTATATAACTTGATGTCGTTATTCTATTGTCTTGCAACGACTGCAGTATTATTTGCGGCAGAACCTTTATTCGAGAATATGTTTATTATCAACGAAGACAACAGTCATTTCTTCGGGAGTCGTACTCCGGAGCAGATGACGCTTGAAGGTCTGAATGCGTTTATCGATCAATACGGAGGAACAAAAGTCACCCATCTCTTCCTTTGTCCAAACGCCAGTCGCGCCAATTTTACGAATTCGGCCCGAAACGCAATTTGGGAACCAAATTCCGAGGGAAAAGAGCCTGCTGAACGATGGCCACAAAACTGTAAATTACTTGAAAAAAAGGGACTGGATCCCTATAAAATCTGGATTGATCGATGCCGGGAAAAAAAAATTTCCCCATGGATATCGATGCGAATGAATGACTTGCATGCTGTAGACGACCCAACGAATTATATGCACTCGACGTTTTGGGTAACGCATTCGAACCTGTGGCGTTTTCCGAATACAACGACAAAAAACTGGTCGAATCGTGCGCTGAATTATAAACATGAAGAAGTTCGCAAACACGAAATCGATTTTTTAACTGTTCTTTTCGAGCGATATGATTTTGACGGTATCGAACTTGACTGGATGCGATTCGGTTATCATCTCTCTCCCGGTCATGAAGTGGAGGAGAGCAAATATCTGACGGAAGTCGTTCGTATTGCGCGAAAACTGGCAGTCGAGTACTCCGTAAAACGTGGTCATTCGATTTATATAGCCGTCCGTGTTCCGGCAGACCCCGAGGCTTCGGTCGGACTGGGAATGGATGCTATTGCCTGGGCAAAAGAAGGACTGATTAATCTATTAATTCCATGTCCTTTTTGGACGACTTCCGATTTCGATATTCCGGTCGAACGATGGAACCATCTCCTGGCCGGAACAAAAGTTGCAGTCGCTCCCGGAATGGAATATAACGTTTCGGCATTTCCGGGTGCGCCCGCTCGTGCGGCAACAGTGGCCGAACTGTATGGTTTTGCCGCCTCGGAAAAGAATCGCGGTACAACCAATATCTATCTATTTAACTGGATGGATTGCGATACGCTCCCCGTCGCAAAAAATCAATATCGAGAAATTCTTAAAAATGGTTTTGATAATGATATTCTAGCACACCTGATGCGGGATATTCCATTGACCTATCGTGATACTGTACCTTCGAACTTGACGAATAACGCTCAACTTCCAAAAATAACCGACAAGCCAGCAATATTCCGAATTCCAATAGGACCAAAACCTCTAACTGATAGTGGAAATGGGGTTTATATCGGATTGGAGAATCGGGACGCAATTGACCGGGCGACTTTTTCTGCAACACTCAATGGTGTTGCCGCCCGTAAAATCTCAAAAGCGGGAACAGAAGGGATTCCTGGGGCAAGTCGAGGTATCCTTTTTGATTTTCCTCTTGAGGCGTTTCGCAATGGCGATAACGAATTCATTGTAACACAAACGAATGATGTATTCCAAAAGATCGTCTTCGTTTCGGCACGTGTCAACGCATATTCTAAATGATATTCCAAAAAATCCCAAATGCAGTGAAAAATATAAAGGATTTATCTCGAAAAAGAGGTTAATATACTTTAGGACGTTATAATTTCAGCATTTCCTGGGAGCGACGTCTCTTCCGCATCCTCCAAAACAGGCGTCTCGCCTGTTTTGAAAAAAGACATTGTGAACGACCTTGAGTATACATCACAAGAACTGACAAAAAAACGATACAGTCTAACGATACACAGTCTAACGATACAGTCTAACGATACAGTCTATCGATATATCCAATGATATTTCAGGCGATAGTGGTGTTATTAACGTCCAGGGCATTAATACACTGAAAATTACAGAAGATATCGAACAGAGTTTTATGGAGGGCATTCACTTGGTGATTCAAACTGGTGGATGCTGTTCCGGTTTTTTTATAAAAAATTTCCTATCGGGACATTAGGAATAGCCGATAAAGGAGCAAAATTTCCCATATCTTCATATTTTATCGCGAAAAAACTAAATCATAATTTTCCTTTAAATATCAGAGATTCCATAGAAAAATGGAATCCGATAAAAAATGTTTCGAATCGGTAAATTGATCTTGTCCAAAAAAAGCGTTTGATCTATAATAGTGTTTAGTAATTATCGCAAATTTCGGGTTCATACAGGGAAAGAGATGGGACGGCATGGAAAAGACCGATAATAGTATTTTGGGAAAAGAGGAATATTTATGTTCCTGTGTTGATAAACTTCGGCAGGCTAAAGTCCTTGTCGTAGGTGATATCATGTTGGATATATTTATGTATGGTTCTGTGGAGCGGATTTCTCCGGAAGCCCCTGTCCCTGTCTTCCGATTCAAACGGCAAAAAGAGATGCTTGGTGGAGCGGGTAACGTTGTTGCCAATCTGACCTCGTTGGGATGTCCGACAACGTTCATCGGCATTACTGGAGATGACGAGGAGGGGCAAAAAGTGGCTGGTTTGCTCGAACAGAATCACTGCAAAAATTTTTCGCTGGTACTCAAGGAGCATTTGACCACAGTTAAAACGCGTATTATTGCTTCCCATAACCATCTGCTCCGGTTGGACCGCGAAGTTCCTGTTGCCAATATTGAATCAATTTGGCCGAAACTACTGGAGAATATCGTTCAAGAAGTTCCCAAGGCGGATATCATTCTTTTATCGGATTATGGTAAAGGTCTTTTTTCAGCAGTTACAACTCCGTTTATCGTTGACGTCTGTCGTCGTTTCGAGAAACCTGTTCTTGTCGATCCGAAGGGAAATGATTATACGAAGTATAATGGTGTGACATTAATCAAGCCGAATCTTAAAGAGTTTCAGGAGGCGACGGGCTTGACCTTCGATCCGACTTCTAAAAATTTTCATGATGAAGTGTGTCGTGGTGCGCGAATTCTCTTTGAACGTTGTCATATCGATAAATTACTGGTGACCTTGAGTCAATATGGGATGTTGTGTGTAGAGGAAGCCACTTCCCGTGAAGTATTTCAGATACCGACCGAGGCGCGAGAGGTTTTTGATGTTTCCGGGGCGGGTGATACTTCGTTTGCAATGCTTGGGGCTGCTCTTGGTGCCCGTGTCAATATAATTGATGCCATGACTCTTGCTAGCATAGCGTCCGGTATTGTTGTTGGTAAATTGGGGACATCCTCCGTCTCCCAGGAAGAACTTAAAAGTGCCCTGGCACAACGAATGTCTGCCGCGAAGCCATCGTTCGAACGTCAAAAATTATGTAGTCGGGATGAAATTAATCAATTACTGGCTCCGTTTCGAAAACAGGGAAAAATAATTGGTTTTACCAACGGTTGCTTCGACTGTCTTCATCAGGGGCATCTTCACTCGTTTCGACAGGCGAAAAAGGAATGTGATATTTTGGTTGTTGGTGTAAATTCTGATGCTTCGATCAAACGTTACAAGGGTCCGGATCGACCAATTCAGGATGAAATTACGCGAGCAACAGTCGTTTCCGCCTTGGAAAACGTCGATTTTGCCGTAATTTTTGACGACGATAATGCTGGTCCACTTGTCGATTTAATTCGTCCGGACGTTATTGCGAAGGAGGGATATACTCTTGATAATTGGCCGGAAGCGCAACTCGTTCTCTCCTATGGTGGACGTGCTGTAACGTTGGACCGGGTTGAAGGTGTCTCTACAACTGATATTGTTGAAAAAATGAAAGGAAAAAAGTAAAAATGGATATAGCCCGGGATTTTGGTTTGATCACAGACGCTTTTCTCCAATTAAAAGATCTGTCTCCCCAAGTCGGCAGAATGATTGATCTATGGATTGAAGCGCTCAAAAATGAAAAAAAGATCATGTTTTGTGGTAACGGTGGTTCCGCATCGCAATCACAGCATCTGGCGGCGGAACTGGTCGGTCGTTATAAAATTGATCGGCCTGCCATGAACTCGATTTCTTTAACGGTCGATACTTCGATTTTAACCGCAGTGGGGAATGATTACGGCTACGATGATGTTTTTCGTCGTCAGGTTGAAGGACTCGGAAAAGCTGGTGATGTCCTGGTGGGACTCTCGACCAGTGGTAACAGTAAAAATATCGTTCTTGCATTTGAGCAGGCGCGTAAACAAGGAATTGTCACAATTGCATTAACCGGCAAAAATCCATGTAAAATGAGCGAATTAGCCGATCTGACTCTACCCGTTCCTTCAACCATTTCAAATAGTATTCAGGAAATGCATTTAATGATCGGCCATTTTGTGTGTGGAAAAGTGGAGTCTTTTTTCTATGGTAAATAAAGCCCTTTTTCTCGATCGGGACGGTACAATCAACGAGGATCTCGGATTCGTCCATCGGATTGAAGATTTTCGGTTTATTGATGGTATCTTCGATTTATGTCGTTGGGCGGAAGATAATGGTTATTTGATTATTGTTATTACAAATCAGTCGGGAATCGAACGCGGATATTATACAGACGATGAATTTCTGTGTTTGACTTCCTGGATGAAAGACCAATTTAAAGATCACGGAATTACAATTACCGAGGTTTTTTACTGTCCTTCGCTTTCTGGCAGGGATCGAAAACCCGATATCGGAATGTTTGAAAAAGCTTGTCTAAAATACGATATTGATATGGGGGCATCACTGTCTTTGGGAGACAAGGAACGTGATATTGAGGCGGGAATTCGGGCCGGAGTTGGTACCAATATATTATTTTCGTCCGAATCGAACGAAACAAAAGCCGATAAAGTAATCAAGAATATAAAGGAAATGGCGGTGTATTGCCTGTCAAAAAAAGAAATAGGAGGGACAAGATGATAATAGTAACGGGAGGAGCCGGTTTTATTGGTTCCAATATTTTAGCCGGACTGGAAGATTCCGGGTATAAAGATATTGTTGTTGCCGACTGGTTGGGAACCGATGAAAAATGGAAGAATATTGCGAAGCGTAATTTGGCCGATGTTGTTCTACCGGAACAATTACCTGATTATCTTGTAAAAAATAGCAGCAAGATTACAGCTATTATTCACATGGGGGCCATTTCAACGACAACGGAACGTGATGTCGATCTTTTTGTACGAAACAATATTAATTTGACCTGGAGTTTATGGGAATACTGTCGCGATTATGATAAACAGTTTATTTTTGCATCATCGGCGGCAACGTATGGGGCGGGTGAATGTGGTTTTGAGGACGATGCTTCCTGTGCATATCTGAATCGTCTTCGTCCTTTAAATCCCTACGGGTGGAGTAAAGCCTTTATTGATCGTAAAATAGCATCGGTTCTGGCGACATCGGGGAAAACGCCTCCGCAACAAGTTGGACTGAAGTTTTTTAACGTTTACGGACCAAACGAATATCATAAAGGGGGTCAAAAGTCTGTTGTTGCACATATTTTTCCGCAGGTTAAAAACAACGATGAAGTTCTTCTGTTTAAATCCTATAACAAGGACTATGCTGATGGATGGCAACTGCGTGATTTTGTCTGGGTCGGTGATATTGTCGATGTTATTCTATGGATGTTGATACATAAAGACGTTTCCGGTCTGTTTAATGTCGGTTCGGGAGAAGCGCGTTCGTTCTATGATCTGGCAAAATCGACTTGGGATGCCATGGGGAAAACACCTAAAATCGGTTATAAAGATATGCCGGATGGACTTCGTGCCCAATATCAATATTACACAAAAGCAAATTTAGTGAAACTTCGTTCTATAGGGTATTCCCGGGAAATGACTCGACTGGAAGACGGTGTTCGAATGTATGTTTGCGATTATCTGAATCGAGAAGATTCTTTTTTATAATAGAGCTATAGAGAGATTTAATGCAAGACTATGAAAGCACGCTCCGCTGGAAATTAATGAAATATAAAAAAATGCATCCGGAGAATGATCGTTTAACGGCACTGCGATTTGCCATGTGGAATCTGCGTTTTTTTCTGTTCGGTCTCAAGGGACCTAAAATGAAATTGGATCCGAAGGTTTTGAATATTGCCTTCCTGGTTTCGGGGGGCCTGGGTGATTTTCTGGTAGGATTTAATTATATTGCTAAATTTGACGAATACTTCAAGGACATTCCGAAATCTATTCATGTCTATGCCGAACAGAAAAAGGTGGGAATGGCCCGAAGTTTCTATGACGGTACCATTTTGGAGGATTCCAATGATAACAGCGGAGCGGGCTACGATCTGTTTATCTCGCTTGTTCGATATCCGCGAATTGTGATTGCCGATCGAAAACGATTGGAAGAGAAATCATCACAGCTAATGGAACTTGTTGATGTTTATCGTGAATTCGAGCGAAGCCGTATGATCTTTTTTACTGCCATTCCCTATGGTGATGGCTTGACCATTAATCATTCTTTGTGCGAGGGAAAAATACGTCTCCAACAGCCTGATATTGACGGGAGACTGGGAATTGGTACCGATTATTTCGCTCCCATTCCCTATCCGAACAATGACGAGGCGATTTTAAATCGGTTGGGACTTCCAGAAAACTTCATAACGCTTAATCGGGGAGTGGACGCTGGCCTGGCAACATCCGACAATACAAAAATGTGGCCCTTGGAATATTATAATAAACTAATTCCATTACTAAAACAGTATTATCCCGATATTCCCCTTGTTCAGATTGGTGTTTCCGTGGATCGTTCACCTTTAATGGATGATATTGATATTTCCCTGGTTGGGAAAACATCCATAGACGATCTCAAGGTTGTTTTGAAATATTCTCAACTTCATATTGATGGTGAAGGAGGGATGGTTCATCTTCGACATGCACTCCATGCGGGTCCTTCAGTTGTTTTATTCGGTCCGACTTGCCGGGAGTTTTACGGTTATGATGAAAATCTGAATTTACATTCGAAGGTATGTTCCTGGTGCGAATGGACATCCGATTCCTGGAATCAAAAATGTCTTCGGACGGGATCAAAAGCGGAATGTATGCAGGCCTTAACACCCGACAACGTTATGGAAGAAATTCGCAAATTCATTCCGTAGAATCGCATAATATTTATATATCCGGGAACCCGTACAATCGTTATGTATTACCGGCTATAATGGCTATATCGACAGTAACGGTCAAAATAATTTCCCTACGAAAGGAATTCAATGAACAAAAGAAACGATGTATCCGTACCGGAACAGCGAAAAATAACCGATTATTTCCGTGACGATGGTCCCTTTATTGAATTTGAAAAAAAGTTTTATAAATGGAAACATAAATATGATGATCAACCGAATCGCGTTTATTTTAAAATCTGTTTCTATTGCATTTTTCATCTTTTTCTCAAGATATTTCTTTATTGTGTTTCATTGAAGTTTTTAAATTTATTTAGTGGAAGGAAGACATTGGCATGTCATGAAAAACCGGAGACAACGATTAAATTTCTCGTCTATTTGCGAGGGGGCATAGGGGATATTATTATGGCGGGGACCTATTTAAAAGAACTCTATAAATGGTCCGATGCCAATTGTCGATTTACGATTATTTCCGATCAAAATTTGATGGCATTACGTGGAATTTTCAAGGGATATCCGTTCATAGATGAATTGTTTTTTCGGGATGACGATTATATGGTCGGTGATTACGAGGTGATATTTGACCTTCTTCGTTTTCCCAGAATTGTTTTTATGAAAAGAGATTATCTTCGTGAAACCGCTCCTGATTTATACAAGCTTCTTTTGTCCTATATCGATTTTGAAGTTGATCATCAGATGTATTATCGTCATATTCCCTTGACCGATACGATTGGTGTTATGTATTCTCTAATGAACGGTCATGATCGTCGTACCCAATCGGATCTTGGTCATGTTTTGGGAATGAACGATTCGACCAGGCCGTTTATTACATTGGAAGAAGATTCGTTTTCCATTTTGAAATCACATCATTTAACGCCTGGTCAATATATAACCATTCAACGGGGAACAAATGCCAATGATAAAATATTTCATAACATTCGTGATTGGCCTATTGGCTATTACAACGAGTTGATAGCACTATTGAAGGCGCGTTTTCCTTCCCTGGTTTTTGTTCATTTGGGCGCAAAGTCGCCTGATGTCATTCTGGAAGGTATCGACGTTGATTTACGTGGAAGAACAACGTTCGAGGAACTAAAGGTTATTTTGAAGCATACACTTCTTCATATTGACGGCGAATGTGGTATGGTTCATTTGACACATGCGTTAAATGGACAATCTGCCGTTTTTTTTGCTCAAACAAGAATTGATTTTTGCGGCTATCCGGAAAATATCAATGTGAAGGCGGAAGGTGAATGTCCCTTGTGGTGCGAATGGGTAACCGAGGACTGGCAAAAAAAATGTCTTCGCGGGTGTGATAATCCACCATGTATGAAGAATTTAACGCCACAACTGTTTATGTCGAAAATCGAAAATACGATTGATTGTACATTGCATCAGAATATGTATTCATTACAATTGACGACCGAATCTGTTGCCAATGCAAATGTATGTTGTTTTATCGGTTCCTTTAAAAAGGAAGTTCTAACAGCCGTTCAAAAGGGGTTCAAGACGGTTCTTTTGTTTGATAAAAATCTAAATCGCAGTGATATTCAGGACTTCAAAAAAGAGGGGATTAAAGCGGAATATGGCGATATTTATAATATTCCTCTTTCGAATGACAGTTGTGATCTTGTTGTTTGTGCGGAGAAATATACATCCGAATTTGCAGAAAACGAGATTCTTCGTCTTCTCAAGCCCGGTGGTATTGTCGATATTTGTTCCGAAAAACGATATCAAAAAAGAGAAAGGAATAATTGATTCCAACTATTCCAGACAGATTCCGGTGCATAGGTTTGCATGGAAATACGTGCCTGTTGCCCGAGTTGGCGTCGCAATTCAGAATTTTCCATCAGGCATTGGAGTTTCTGTTCGAAATCGTATGGATTGGAGGCAAGCAGACCATTGGTTTCGTTTAGCACAAGACTATTGACACCGGGAGTATTTTGAAACCCCAAAACCGGGAGTCCGAGGGCCATGGCCTCGCTCAAGGCAAGTGGAAATCCTTCGAAAAGGGAGGGAAACGCGAAAATATCGCTGTTTCGAAGTTCTTTTTGTGGTTCTTTAGTCGTTCCTTCGATAAAAACACGGGAATTCCGATCCTTTTCCGCCAGGATTTTTTTAATTTTTTTTAAATAACTTTTACGCGCGTCTCCGAAAAGGTAAAGTCTCCAATCGGGAAATCTGTCCGATAAATGAAGAAACGATTCAATCAGGATATGCTGTTGTTTTCCTGGTTCCAGACGTCCAATACAAATAATTCGACCATGGGAACCGGAGCGATATTCGACTGATTGTTCTGGTATTTCAACGGAATTGGGAATGACAACCACCTTGATATTTTCATATTCCTTCATTTCTGAAACATAGTCGAGCAAAAGGACCTGTATTGCCCTACAACGTTGAAACATTTGCGTCTGTATTTGACTTCTGTTTCGAATTGCTCGAGATGGAGTACTATGAAGCATCTGTATAATCGGAATGTTATTGGCGGAAGGAGAATAATAGAGCGCGGTTAATCCTTCACAGAAGAAGGAAACGATGATATCCGGTTGTTCCCGTTTGATAATAGGTTCAATATAACGGGCCAGATTTTTTTCCTTGACTTGACTACGGTAATTTTCCAGGCGTTGATAAAGATTACTTCCTTTAAAGGGCAACAACAGGCCACGTCCTATTTCAATGGACAGTGGAACCAGGGATCGTTTTCTGCCGGTTCCGTTGATATTGTATAATACTACTTCCGGTTCCAGGGGATAAACCGGTCTGCCCGAGGCCGGATCGTTACAGACGATGATCATTTTGTTGCCCCGACTGGAAAACTCGTTCGCCATGAGGCAGGCTACTTTTTCTGCTCCGCCAAATGAATTTATGAATTTAACATCGCCAAGGAAAAGAAGTATTTTCATGTTTTGCTCTCTGTTGTGTGTTTTCGATTGATTGTATTGATTTCGTACACTTCTACCGTTTAGCCGCCTTGTCAATCTATATTTTTTTTTCGACTCTGGTCAGACCTTGGTCAGACTCTGGTCAGTTTAAAAACAATCATATTAAAAACAATCATATTAAAAACAATCGCATTAAAAACAATCGTAATCAATATTCAGAAGTTTTTAATATTGGGCATCGACTTTCATTTATCTGATAAATAATTTTGTCTAATTACCGTCTACTTTATTATTATACTATTCTATACTATTCTATTATTATACTATTCTCAAGGTCGTTATAAAAGTCTATTTTTCAAAACAGGCGAGACGCCTGTTTTTGAGGATGCGGACGAGA
>CAYUAP010000031.1:0-1430 GCA_964442735.1 uncultured Planctomycetaceae bacterium
TAGCTCAGTTTGGTTAGAGCGCGTCCCTGATAAGGACGAGGTCCATGGTTCGAGTCCATGCACGCCCATTCAAAAGGGTTTTCAGGTTATTCCTGAAGACCCTTTTTTTATGGGTTATTCTGTTATTTACAGTACTTGTGATTATTATTACCGTTTCCCAATGAAACGATATATAATGTTATTTAACATCATTGAACAGTCTTTTGGTAGTCATTCTTTTAATACTTGAAAAATGACTACTTAAAAAACCGTTTTGTTCGATATTTCATTGGGTTTAACCTCTGAAATTTCTTCCTCTTCTCGGTGTTCCAAGGGAGCCTTGTTTCGTGACTTTTGAAGACCCGAATCATTGGCCCTGTTAAAATCTTCATCTGTTGGGTGAAAATAATGCTTCATTGCAACTGCCAGCTTGTGCCCCACCCATTCTGTTGCTAACGGTTACCTGGAGACATGATCTTCTGTTGGCTATACAAATAAAACACGATGGAATAATTTTCTCCGCATGTTGTTTTTCGCATTCTGATTACTGCCATAATACAACTCCTTTCTGATTCAATCGACCGCGAAAATGATAGGAACAGTATAATTAATTTCACATAGAAATCAATATCAGATATCATTTTTGGTCCATAGGTGGATTATTTTGACAATTATTCTATTCTATCAGTGATTCACATCCAATAAAATATCGTCTTCCTATCTGGGTCCATAATGGATTTCTCCTGATTTCATCAGGAATGTCATTATATAGTCAAGGTCGTTATAAAAGTCTATTTTTCAAAACAGGCGAGACGCCTTTTTTAAAGGATGCAGACGAGACGTCCATACTCCCAGGAAATGCCGAATTTATAACGTCGTACAGTATATGATACGTACATTCAGAATAGGCCACTACTTCTTTTATATTTAAAATATTTTTTTGTTCCTTCAAAGAATCCCCGACCGAACCACCCACCAATGAAATCGAATCCAAAAATAACGACTTCCAGTAACTAACGCCCAAGATAAAACGTAAAGAGGTAAACACAAAAATTATACAGGAGAAACAAGTAATTTCTAACAATTAATATTACGGATATTGTAATCATTCACAAACAATTTTGGAACTATGGATATCACAGATAAACACACATAGCCTGTCATAAAATGCTATATTTTACAATAGAAAACTGAATATATTTATCTATTATCATAAATATATTTATCATAAAAAAATTTTTTGGCCAAAAAACTATCCGTAAAAATCAGTGTTATCTATGGTTTCACTTTATTTCCGTGAACGATTTTGGAACCACGGATATCACGGATATCACGGATAAACACAGATAGTCTGCCGTAAAATACTATATTTTACAATATAAAACTGAATATATTCATCTATTATCATAAATATATTTATCATAAAAAAATTTTTTGGCCAAAAAACTATC